>NZ_DGRF01000077.1:0-237833 GCF_002390995.1 Clostridium sp. UBA4395 | reverse complement strand
ATTTTCATGCTAAAGCTCTGTATAATTATATATATCATTGAATTTTATTATAACAATATGTATAATATAATGGTATGTGTTTATTTTTCTTAATACTTGCAACAATCATAGTAATTATGTTAAAATAACTTGTGTTTGATTTATAGCAGTATGTTGAAATTTTGAGGAGGTGTAATATATGTCAAGAAGATGTGAAATATGCGATAAAGGTGTAGTTTCAGGAGTACAATTCTCTCACTCTCACCGTCAATCAAAAAGAAAATGGGCTCCAAACTTAAAAAAAGTTAAAGCTATAGTTAACGGTTCACCTAAGACAGTACACGTTTGTACTAGATGCTTACGTTCTGGTAAGGTTCAACGTGCCGTTTAATTGGTAAAAAAAATGCAACTACCTTTATAGTTGCATTTTTTTATGTGCAAAATTAATAACTATGTTTTTTTCTTACAAAAATTTTAACTATTTTAGATAAAAACTTAGGTAGTTTAATTACTCTTATAGTCACCCTTTAACCTCCTTAACTAATTGTTAGCAAAACTTATTCATTATAAACCATCCAGCACATATAATGGCACAACCTATGGCTACCATCCACCCCCAAAATGGAATTAGCATAGCTAATACTATCCCTGCTCCTACAGAACTAACAATAAGTCCCAACCTTTTAGTTGTCCTACTCCTCATACTTACTTCCCCCATAAGCCTTTTTAGTATCATTATATGTATTGACGTAAAAAGTGGTACATAAATAAAAAAATTACAATCATCAATTGTAATAATGACTGTAATCCTATATTTAAAATTTATATTTTATGAATTCTCACTACTATAAGACATCCTTTGGAAAAAGTTATACTAACTTTTTCCTCCTCAAACTCATTAGATACAGTAAGATTGTTTCCTTGTGCTAGTTCAAAATTCTTTAATTTATATTTTACTCCCTCTATAGTTAAATCATGGGTATCTTCTAAATAACTAAATAGAGAAAATATATCCCCTTTTTTACCAAAGATATTTGTAGGTTTATCTATAAGATAGATTTCATTATACTCATCTATTATACGACAATCTATTGATTTTTTTAAACCTTCATTAAGAATACATAAATTTGCATAGAAATGATCAATTCTCTTCCCCGTACATCCTAAAAAAATTATTTCTGTGGCCCCTAACTCCACTGCCTTATTAAAAGCTATATGACTATCTGTATAATCCTTCTCCTTTGGAAACCTAATGGTTTTAGAGCTATTACTTATTTCTATATACGTTTTTTCATCAATAGAGTCAAAATCTCCTAACAAATAATTTGGATGTATTTCATGATTTAAAAGAACGTTAGCGCCTCCATCAGCTGCTATAATTATAGACTCTTCATTTATATATTTATCTAAAATCTTTTTACTTGGAGGATCTCCTCCTCCAACTATAACTGCCTGCATACTAAAACCCACTTTTTATATTACTTATATTTTTTTCTATTTCATTATTTTTGAATACTGCTGAACCCGCTACTATAGAATTAGCTCCACATTTTACAACTTTACTAACATTGGTTGCATCTATGCCACCATCTACTTGTATATATAATTCTTTATTATATTTATCCTTTAACTCTTTAACCTGTGATATTTTATCTACTGAATACTCTATATATTTTTGACCTCCAAATCCCGGATTAACTGACATGATAAGTACCATATCTAAATCTGGAATTAAGTTTTCTATCATAGAAACAGGAGTACCAGGATTTAATGCTACTCCAGCTTTAACTCCTAAGCTTTTAATATATTTTATAGTTCTGTCTATATGTCTATCAGCTTCATAATGAACTGTTATCATATCAGCTCCTGCATCTACAAAATCCTTTACGTATCTATCTGGATCTTCAATCATTAAATGTACATCGAAAACTAAGGTTGTAAGATTTCTTATGGATTTTATAACAGGCACTCCAAAGGATATGTTAGGTACAAACATACCGTCCATAACATCTATATGAACCCAATCCGCTCCATGTTTTTCTATTTCTTTAACCTGTTCTCCTAACCTTGAAAAGTCTGCTGACAATATAGATGGTGATAATTTTATCATTTTCTATTCCCCCTACTAATAATTTCTTCTAATGTTTTTATGTAGAATTCATATCTACTTTTATTTATTTGTCCAGATTCTACCTTTTGTTTTACTATACAACCTGGTTCTTTATAATGAACACAATTATTAAACTTACATCCATCTTTAAACTCTTCAAATTCTGGAAATAGATGTTGTAGTTCTTCTTTATTTATGAAATCTAATTCCAAGGAAGAAAATCCTGGTGTGTCAACTAAAAATCCATCTTCTATCCTTATAAGTTCACTATGCCTAGTTGTATGTTTTCCTCTTTTTAGTTTATCACTAATATCACCAGTTTTCATAGCATCTCTACCTAAAACTTTATTCAGTATAGTAGATTTACCAACTCCAGAAGGCCCACAAAATACAGTAATATTCCCCTTTATCTTTTCCTTTAACTGTTCTATGCCAACACCATGTTTTCCTTGTACATACATTATTTCATATCCAGCTTCATTTAACATATTACCTATTTCCTTGCTATAATCACTTTCAATGTCCATTTTATTAAAGCAGATAATAGGTACTACATGATTATACTCACATAAAACTAGAAATTTATATAATAAGCTTAAATTCAAATCTGGATTCTTACTAGTAACTACTACAAAAGCTTGAGTTACATTAGCAACGGCAGGTCTTATAAGTTGATTTTTTCTCTTTAATATTTCCGTTATAACACCCTTCCCATTTTCTTCTTCTATGATTACCTCATCACCAATCATAGGAGTTTCACCCTTATGCCTAAATTTTCCTCTAGCCTTACACTCTATAACTTTTTCTTCAACATCTACATAGTATAATCCACCAATTCCTTTAACTATTAAACCTTGCATATATTCCTCCTAAATTTTAACTAATCCTTAGGCAAGTTTAAAACTTACCTAAGGATTATTAAGTCATTGGTTAAGGTTCTTTATCTTCGTCATCATCGCCGCCTATATTAGGGGCTTTTATTTGAGCTATAAGATTTATAGTACTTCCTTTATCTAACTTATTACCTTCAGGTACATCTTGACTTATTATAAGACCTTTTCTATCTCCAGTAACAGTTATTCTAAATCCAAGTGAGTTAGCTGTTGCTTGTGCATCTTCAATGGTTCTTCCAATAAAATTAGGTACTTGAACCTTGCCTTCATTTGGATCCTTATATTGATAATAATTAACACTTATTTTTTCATTTTCTTGTACTGAAGTGAGAGCAGGTTCACTTTGGTTGAATATTTTTCCATCTCTACTTTTATCATCAGTTATTACTGCAGTAGTAGGTCCAAGTTTTAGATTTACTACGGCTAATACTTGCTCTGCTTCTTTTAGTGTTAATCCAATGAGATCTGGTACTTGTGTCTTCTTAATCCTAGAACCTTTACTTATAACTATATCTACTGTATCACCTTTTTTAACCTTAGTCTTCGCTACTGGATTGGTACTTATTACTGCACCTGCTTCTATTTCTTCAGAATAGTCTTCTGTTATCTTTCCCACCTTAAGTCCTTGAGTAACTATATGGTCTTGGGCAACACTTTTACCCAGTTTCACTACATCTGGTACCTCAATCTCTCCTGGTCCTGTACTAATCCTTACTCTAACTTCACTTTCTTTTTTTACTGAAGTACCTTCTGATGGAAATACTGCAATTATAGTTCCAGCTGGCTTATCACTAGCTTCCTCTCCTAAGACTACATAAGTTAATCCTAATTTTTCTACAGCATCTTTAGCTTCATCTGCTGTAAGGCCAATTATCTTGGGAACCTTTAATTCGTCTTTTTTAACATTGGTGTTGCCTTTATTATATATACTAGTACCTACAAATACACCTAAGAGAATAGTTAATAAAAGAGCCCCTCCAACTATTAATACCTTTTTCCAAGTGCTAGTTTTTCTTTTTTCGCCATCATAATCTTCATAATCCTCGTCTTCTTCCTCTTCTTCATCATCATACATATCCTTATTGGTTAATTTCTTTCCAAGATTGCTGGCATACATAGTATTTTGAATTTGAGTTGCATCCATTACTGTAGTATAATCATTATCCATATTTGATGGTGTTACTATATACTTATTATTATTCTCTATTCTCATTAAATCTATTAACATATCTGTTACATTATTATATCTTTTTATAACTTCCTTCTGGGTAGCCTTAATTACCAAATTATTTAGACTATCTGGTACTTCAGGAACTAAAACCTTAGGAGGCACAATTGTATCTTGTATATGTTTAAGTGCAACCGCTACAGCACTTTCTCCATCAAATGGAACTCTTCCTGTTAGCATTTCATATATCACAATTCCAAAAGAATAGATATCTGTTCTATTATCAACTATCTTTCCTTTTGCTTGCTCAGGAGAGAAGTAATGTGCAGAACCAATAACTTTATTAGTATGAGTTATTGTATCAGATGAAGTAGCTTTCGCTATTCCAAAATCTGTAACCTTAATTACACCTTCTTCATTTATTAATATATTGTGAGGTTTTATATCTCTATGGATAATTTTATTTTTATGAGCACATTCTAAAGCTTTCGCAATTTGTATTGAAATCTTTAAAGTTGAGTCCATAGAAAGAGGTGCATTTTCTCTTATGTATTCTTTTAAAGTTTTTCCATTCACTAATTCCATTACAATATAATTAATATTTTCTTCTGAACCCACATCATAAATATTAACTATATTACTATGGGAAAAGGTTGCTGTAGCTAAAGCTTCTCTTCTAAATTTCTCCATAAATTCACTATTATTAGAGTACTCTGGCTTTAGTATTTTTATTGCTACAAATCTATTTAAAATTCTACATTTAGCCTTATATACTACTGCCATACCTCCTTCGCCAATCTTTTCTATGAGTTCATATCTATTTCCTAACATAGTTCCTATCATCTGCACTCCCACTCTCCTTTAAAAATGATGATAGAAATATTATCTCTTCCACCATTTTTCTTACTCATGTTTATTAGTTCCATACATTGATTGCCATTATAACCTTGTAAAACTCTAAAAATATCCTCCTCACTTACTTCATTAGTAAGTCCATCACTACAAAGAAGAATTTTAGAAACCCCTCTTATATCTAAACTGTAGTAATCTGCCGTCACTACTGGATTAGTTCCTAAAGCTCTTGTTATAACATTTTTATTAGGATGATTCTTAGCTTCCTCATTAGTTATTGTTCCATTATCTAATAGTTCTTGTACCAATGAATGATCTTTTGTAACCTTAACAAGCTGTCCATCCTTTAAAATATATCCTCTACTATCTCCTATGTTTACCATAGTTAAGTTATTTCCTCTCACAAAAGCTCCCACAAGAGTAGTTCCCATTCCATTACAACTTTCGTTTAACAAGCTTTCTCTATATATTTTTCTATTAGCACTTAGGATTGCCTCATTTAAAATTTCCTCTTCTGACCTATCCTTTTTATGATTAATTACATATTCAATAATGGTATCTATAGCAATCTTACTAGCAACTTCACCAGCATTATGCCCTCCCATACCATCGGCTATTACAAAAATACCGAAATCTTCTTCTTCATAGTAACCAACGGAATCTTCATTAAAAGTTCTTTTATTTCCAACATCCGTTTCTATTCCTAACAATCTCCCCATTAAAAACTACAACTCCCTTTTTTCTATATAACTTTTTCTCAGCTGACCACAAGCAGCATTTATGTCTAAACCCATTTCTTTTCTAACAGTAGTTTCAATCCCGTGTTTCATTAAAATATCTCTAAAGCACTTAACTTGCTCTTCATTTGATTTTTTTAAATCATTTTCATCTATTTCATTTATTGGAATTAAATTTACATGACATAACATACCTCTTATTAATTTTACTAATTGTTCAGCTTGCTCTTTAGAGTCGTTTACCCCCTTTACTAATGCATATTCAAAGGTAATTCTTCGTCCCGTTTTATCAATATAATATTTACAGCTATCAATAAGCTCAGATATAGAATACACCTTAGCAATAGGCATAGTTTTCACACGCAACTCATCATTAGGAGCATGTAATGAAATTGCTAGTGTTATCTGTAAAGCTAAATTTGCTAAGCTCTTTATCTTAGGCACAATTCCACATGTAGAAAGAGTTATATGACGTTGTCCTATATTAAGTCCATACTGAGAATTTACATCCTTAATAAATTTTACAACATTATCATAGTTATCTAATGGTTCTCCACTTCCCATAAGTACAATATTTGAGATTCTCTCCCCAAGTTGTTTTTGTGAAACCATAATCTGACCTAACATTTCTCCACTACTTAAACTTCTAACAGCTCCTCCAATGGTTGAAGCACAAAACTTACAACCCATATTACATCCTACCTGAGTTGATATGCATATAGAATTTCCATGATTATACTGCATAACTACTCCTTCAACTATATTACCATCATGTAAAAGAAATAAATGCTTGCGAGTATCACTATTTTTAGAACTATATGTTTCTACTATTCTAGGTATTCCTATAAAAAAATTTTTTTCTAATTTTTTCAAAGTATCTTTAGATATGTTAGTCATCTCTTTGAAGTCCCAAACTTCATTATAAATCCAAGAGAATACTTGTTTAGCTCTAAATTCTTTTTCACCATTTTCTTTCATCCATGATTTAAGTTCTTCTATATCTAAATCTAATATATTTTTCATTTCTACTCCTATTTATTTCTACGAATTTTTGCTATAAAAAATCCATCCATATATTCATTAGGCACCACTGTTACAGAACCCTTTTCATCATAGACTAGATTTTCCACCTGTCCAAAGTTTAAAGGCTCTACACTAAAATCTTTAAAATTACTTAAAAACCAGTTTATATTCCCTTGATTTTCTGTTTTATTTATAGTACAAGTTGAATATAAAATTATTCCATCTGGTTTCACATATTTAGCTGCATTCTTCATTATTTCACGTTGAACTGTTATTAAAGATTTTAATTCTTTCTCTTTTTTTGTATATTTAATTTCTGGTTTTTTTCTTATTATTCCTAGGCCAGAGCAAGGTACATCTATAAGCACTCTATCTCCCACCTCAATTAAATCTTTGCATTCTTTAGTAGCATCTAATATATCTAATTCAATGTTTGTTAGTCCTAATCTTTCACTATTACTTCTTATAAGTTCTAGCTTATGATCATAAATATCAAAAGCCTTAACTATACCTGTATTATCCATTATTTCAGCTATATGAGTAGTTTTTCCTCCTGGAGCACTACATAAATCTAATACAGTCATATGCTCTTCTAAATCCATACTAGGTGCTACTAGCATAGCACTTTCATCTTGAACTGTAATAGCACCTTTCTTAAACAATGGATTTTCTTCTACACTCTTTCCTCTTACGATTCTTATGGCTTCAGGGCATATAGACCCCTCTTCTACGTTGTAAGCATTCTTTTCCAGCTCATGAAAAACCTGTTCAAAATCTCCCTTTGTGGAGTTTACTCTAACTGTAACAGCAGGTCTTTTATTAAGCCCATCTAGTATCTTTTCTCCAACTACCTCTCCATATTGCTCAATAAATAATTTTACCATCCATTGAGGAAAAGAATATGAAAATGCTAAACTTTCATTAATGTTTTCTTTATTATAATAATCTTTATTCTTATTTCTTAAATAACTTCTTAATACACCATTTACTAATTTGGAAGCTCCCACAGACACATTAGTCTTAGCTAAATTAACGCCCTCATTTACTGCTGCAAACTCAGGTATTTTATCTAAATATCTAAGCTGATATATACAAACCCTTAATAAATTTAAAATATATTTATCTGTTTTGTCAAATTTTTTTTCTAAAAAAGTCTTAAGTATTTTATCAATTGCGTACCTATATTTTATAGTACCATAAACAAGTTCTGTAGCTAATGCTTTATCTTTATCTCCAAGATTACATTGACTAAGGTTGTTGTTTAAAACAATATTAGAATAAGCCTTATTTTCAAAGACTTGTATTACTGTATTTATTGCTACTTCTCTAGCACCTATCATTCATATCATCCTATCTACGATTTCTAGTGTTTATCCATTTTCCTACTAATCATTTCTATTTCTTATAGCAATGAGTCTTAAAAGCTGTGCAATAGCTGTAACTGCTGCTGCTACATAGGTTAATGCTGCTGCAGTCAAAACATTTTTAGCTCCCTTTACTTCATCTTCATAAAGTATATTCCTTGCACTTAATATGGCTACAGCTCTACTGGATGCATTAAACTCTACAGGCAGTGTTACTATCTGAAAAAGAACTGCTGCTGAGAATAATATAATACCAAAGTTAACTAATGGTGTAAAAGACATTACAATTCCAATAAAGAATAATATCCAAGAAGCTTGGGAGCCTATATTAGCAATTGGCACTAAAGCTGTTCTTATTTTAATTGGTGCATATCCTTCTTTATGTTGAATAGCATGACCTATCTCATGGGCAGCTACACCTATAGCTGCCAGGGATGTACCGTTGTATACATCTGTTGATAGCTTTACCACCTTTTTACTAGGGTCATAGTGATCTGTAAGGTGACCACCTGTAACTAATACTGGAATATCAAAAAGTCCGTAGGCATCTAATATCATTCTAGCTACTTGACTTCCAGTATATCCATTTCTACTATATACTTGTGAATACTTTGCATAACTACTTTTTATTTTCATCTGAGCCCATATTGAAATGATAAGGGCTGGTATAATAATAATCATTGTTGTGTCAAGAAAACTTCCATAATAATATCCCATATATATCTCTCCTTATTTTGTTTAATTAATTTTTACTCTTCTTTTGAACTTTTTAATAATATATTTTCTTCAATAGAATTTCCTTTTATATATTCTTCTACTCTTAAAGGCTTTTTATTAGGAAATTGAACCTTAGTTATTAATATATTATTATCTTCAGATGAAACCAACATTCCTTCTTTATCAACTTTTAAAATAGTCCCTGGAGTTTTAGAAGACTTCTCGTTAGTAAGTCTAGTTTCAATTACCTTCATAGGCTCATCTTTATAATAAGTATAGGCTATTGGAAAAGAGTAAAGTCCTCTTACAAAATTATGTATGTCTTTAGAACTTTGATTCCAATTAATCTTTGCCATCTCTTTATTCAGCATACTGGCATAACAACTTTCACTTTCTCCTTGCTTTATTGGAGTTATCCTGTCATTATAAAGGCCTTCTATAGTTTCAATTAAAAGCTCAGCTCCACTGCTCATAAGTTTATCATGGAGCTCTGCAGTAGTCATATTTTCTGTAATCTCTACTTTGTTCTTTAATAACATATCTCCTGTATCTAAACCTATATCCATTAGCATAGTGGTATTTCCGCTTTCCTTTTCTCCCTTCATAATAGCATAATGAATTGGTGCTGCACCTCTATATTTAGGAAGTAATGAACCATGAAGGTTTATACATCCATACTTAGGTATATCTAAGACTTCCTTAGATAGAATTTGACCAAAGGCTACAACTATTATAAAATCTAAATTCATATTTTTTAATTCTTCTATTAAACTTTTTTCATTTTTTAACTTTTCTGGTTGATATACTTTTATATTATGGTTAAGTGCTACCTGTTTTACTGGTGACATTGCCACAGATTTTCCTCTTCCTTTAGGTCTATCTGGTTGAGTTAGTACTGCCTTAACTCCATATTTTTCAATAATTGCCTCTAAAGATGGCACTGCAAAATCTGGTGTACCCATAAATACTATATTCATCTTCATACCTCCTATTTCACTGTCTTATCAGTATATAATATTCCATTTAAATGATCTATTTCATGACAAAGAGCCCTTGCTAGAAAATCCTCCCCCTGAATTTCAATAGAATTTCCATCTCTGTCTTCAGCTTTAACTTTTACATATTGAGGTCTTATAACATTTCCTTGTTTACCTGGTACACTTAGACATCCTTCTACATCCTTAACTTCACCATTAGCCTTAACAATCTCTGGATTAATAAGTATTATTGGTCCATCACCAATATCTATAACCACCACTCGCTTTAAAATACCTACTTGTGGTGCTGCAAGACCTACTCCATTAGTTTCATACATAGTATCTAGCATATCATCAATTAATATTTGTGTTCTTTCATCAATGTTTTTAACTACCTTACTAATCTTCCTTAAAATTGGGTCTTCATTAATTCTTATATTTCTTAATGCCATAATCATTCTCCCTTACAGTAAATTATTTGGATTTATATCAATACCAATTCTTATATTTTTATAATTAATCTGCTCATAGACTAAATTTTTTATATCCATAGCATAATTATCATCAAAATCACCTTTAATTATAATTTGCCATCTGTACAAGCTTTTTATTTTAGAAACCCCACAAGGACATGGTCCTAATAACTCAATTTTATCACTTCCATAGTTTTTTATCCTTACTTTATCTGCTAAACTTTGTATACTTTTTATTAAATGTTCCTCATTTTCACTACTTAAATTTATACACAGAATCTTAGAAAAAGGTGGATACTCCCTTAGCTTTCTAATAATTATTTCTTCTTCATAAAAACTTTTATAATCATTTGCAGCAGCATAAACTATACTATAATTATCTGGAGTATAAGTCTGAAGTATTACCTTTCCAGCCTTATTACCTCTACCTGCTCTCCCAGCTACTTGAGTTACTAATTGAAAAGTCTTTTCTGCAGCTCTATAGTCCGGTAGATTTAAAGATAAATCTGCAGCAATTATTCCAACTAGGGTTACTTCTTTAAAATCCAAGCCCTTAGCAATCATTTGAGTACCTATTAACACATTGTACCTTTTTGCAGAAAAGTCTTTATATATTTTTTCATAAGAATCTTTTCCCCTTGTAGTATCAAAATCCATTCTAAGAGGTTTACTATATAAAAAGGTCTTTCTAACACTATGTTCTAATTGCTCTGTGCCTACTCCAAAATATTTCACATATTTACTTTTACATTTTGGACAAGTTTTTAATGCTCTTTGCTTTGCTCCACAATAGTGACAAGTTAAATTGTTATCATTATGATAGGTAAGCGAAATATCACAATTATCACACTTAAATACGTAACCACACTCTCTGCAAGATACAAAAGTAGAATATCCTCTTCTATTTAAAAACATTATGGCTTGCTCTTTTTTTTCTAAACATGCTATCATTTCTTCATAAAGTCTTCTACTAAACATAGACTTATTTCCTTCTTTTAGCTCTTCTCTCATATCCACTATCTCTATAGTTGGAAGATTAGCTCCATCGGCTCTGTGATTTAAAGTAATTATATCATATTCACCTTCTGTAGCCTTATAATAAGTCTCAATGGAGGGTGTAGCAGATCCTAACACCACTTTACATCCTTCAATTTCAGCTTTTAAACTAGCTATATCTCTCGCATGATATTTGGGGTCACTATCTGATTTATAGCTAGTTTCATGTTCCTCATCTATAACAATAAGACCTAAATTAGAAAAAGGAAGAAAAATTGCAGATCTAGCACCTATGGCTACTTTAACATTTCCTGTTTTTACTCTCATCCATTCATCAAATCTCTCACCTATAGATAACCTACTATGAAATATAGCAATATCTCTTCCAAACCTTCCTTTAAACCTTTCAACCATTTGAGGAGTCAAGGCAATTTCCGGAATTAATATTATAGAATCTTTATTTTTTTTAATCATCTCTTTTACTAGGCTCATATATATCTCAGTTTTCCCACTACCAGTTATACCATGAATAAGAAATTTATTACTACTACTTTGGGATAATATAGTATCAACACATCTTTGTTGAATTGAATTTAATATTTTTTCCTCATATTTTTTATATACATTTTCATTATACCTATTAACTATAGTCTTTTTAACATCTAAGAATCCATTCTTAATTAATGTATTAATCCTAGATAAAGAAAATTTAAACTCACCAGTAAGTTCTGTCTTATTATAAATTCCATTATGTTCTCCTATGAAACTCACAATATTTATATATTCTTCTTTACTATATTTTTCTGTTAAGGGTCTACCAATAATTACACTATTTTTAGTTTTAAAGGTTGTTCCTTTAGTTATTCCACTGGGAATCATAACTTTTATACATTCTAAATAAGTACATAAATACTTCCTTCTCATTATTTCTATAAGACGTATATTATCCTCCGTAAGAAATTCCATACTGTCATCTATATCAACAATTTCTTTCAATTTAGTATTATCATCTATATCATAAAATATATCAACTATAAATCCATATATTTTCTTATTTCCATTTCCAAAGGGAACTGTAACCATTCTGCCTTTTTTTACTTTACCATATAAGCTTTCAGGCACCTTATATGTAAATATTTTATCTACTTTTACAGCTTCATTATTTACGATAATTCCTAAATACACTTTTAGTCCCCCTTCTAGAGGTGTCTACCTCCATTCTAAATTAACTATTAACCATATTTTCTTTTTTAAACCCATTAGATATATTATATAAATAAATAATAAAAAAAGCGACTTAGTCGCTCTTTTTATTTATTGTTTAAAATCATATTAAAAAGCTCATGTCCAACTAATCTTTTACTCATATTATCAAGAGATATTTCTTTCCCATCTCTATTTATAATAGTAACCCTATTAGTATCACTTCCAAAGCCTGCATTACTTTCAGTTATATTATTAGCTACAATATAATCAAGATTTTTCTTTTTTAGCTTTATGTGAGCATTTTCTATTACATCGTTACTCTCAGCTGCAAATCCAACTAAGATTTGGTGTTTTTTCAGGGTTCCTAGTTCCTTTAGAATATCGTTATCTCTTTCTAGTTCTATATTTAAATTACCTGGTCCCTTTTTTATCTTCTTATCTGAATAAGTCTTAGGTTTATAATCGCTTACTGCTGCAGATTTAACCACAATATCACTAGTATCAAATTCTGCTTTAACTGCATTTAACATTTCTTCATTGGTTTCTACTTTTATGATTTTAACTCCTAATGGTGCTTTTATACTGGTAAGACCACTGACAAGAACCACTTCTGCTCCCCTGTCTCTAGCCTCTTCAGCAATTGCATATCCCATCTTACCAGTAGATCTGTTAGTTAAAAACCTTACTGGATCTATATTAGCTCTAGTAGGCCCTGCTGTTACTAGCACTTTTTTACCTACTAAGTCCTTTGGTTCATGAAGATGTGATAAAATCATTTCTGCAATTTCTTCTGTGTCAGCAAGTTTTCCATCTCCTACATCTCCGCAAGCTAATCGCCCACTACTAGGATTTATAAACTCATACCCATAACTTTTCAATTTTTTAATATTTTCTTTAACTATGGGATTGTTATACATATTAGTATTCATGGCTGGTGCAAAGATTACCTTTGCATTAGTAGCCATAATAGTAGTTGATAACATATCATCAGCAATGCCATTTGCTACTTTACCTATAATGTTTGCTGTAGCTGGAACTACTACTAGTACATCTGCTTTTTTAGCTAAAGATATATGCTGAATTTCAAAAACCTTAGGTTCATCAAACATATTCTTTATTACTGCATTTTGACTTAATGATTGAAAACTTAATGGAGTAACAAACTCACAAGCTGACTTTGTCATAATAACGTCCACATTTATATCTTTCTTTTTCAATCTGCTTATAACATCTAGAGCCTTATAAACTGCAACTCCACCTGTTACTCCAACAACTACATTTTTCTTACTCATCTAAATTTGAGCCTTCTTCCACTTCTTCATTTACTAGTTCAACTTCTTGAACCTTAGTAAACTTATCATCTGCCTCTCTAATTTCTATAATCCCTTGTTTAACTTCATTAATAGCAATAGTTAATGGCTTTGCACCTACGCCTTGTACTTTTGGTTCTTCACCGTCAATTATTTTTCTTGCTCTTCTTGAAGTAGATACTACTAATGAATATCTGTTATCCACTTTTTCTAATAATTCCACAATAGATGGATTAATCATTGAATTGCTCTTTGAATTACTCATATCTTTTAGAACCTCCCTAATAGCTCATCTTTAATTTTAAATACTCTACATTTTTCAGCGACTATTATACTTTCAATTTTTTTAACTGCATCTTCAACCTTATCATTTACAACGGCATAGTCATATTTAGATGCAAAGCTTATTTCATCATAAGCACATTCCATTCTAGTCTTTAATGACTCTGGAGTTTCGCTTCCTCTATTTGTTATTCTATTTCTAAGTTCTTCCATAGATGGAGGCATAATAAATATAAATATTCCTTTAGGATATGAAGATTTAATTTTTAATGCACCTTGTATATCTATTTCTAATATTACATCCTTACCTTCTTCTAACATCTTTAAAACCTCAGATTTTGGTGTTCCATAAAAATTACCATAAACCTCTGCATATTCCAGAAAATCTTCTTTATCAATCTTATTTAAAAACTCATCTCTCTCTATAAAGAAATAATTTACTCCTTCTACTTCACCTTCTCTTGGCTTACGCGTAGTGCAAGATGTAGAAATCCATATTGGATTTTTTTCAATTAGCGCCTTACATACAGTCCCTTTGCCTGCTCCTGATGGTCCAGATATAACTAATAATTGTCCTTTACTTCCCATATTAATCCTCTACCTCATCTATAGCATCATCACCTTTAGATGACAATCTATGTGCTACTGTTTCAGGCTGAACAGCAGATAGTATTACATGGTCACTATCAGTTATTATAACTGCTCTAGTTCTTCTACCATAGGTAGCATCTATTAGCATACCCCTATCTCTAGCTTCTTGAATTATTCTTTTTATAGGCGCTGATTCTGGACTAACAATAGCTACTAATCTATTTGCTGAAACAATATTTCCAAATCCAATATTTATAAGTTTTATACCCATGCCCTACCTCCTAAATTTATTCTATGTTTTGAACCTGTTCTCTAATCTTTTCTATATCACTTTTTATATCAAGTGCTATATTAGTTAATTCCAAATCGTTAACTTTAGACGCAATTGTATTTGCTTCTCTGTTCATTTCTTGAACAATGAAGTCTAGCTTTCTACCTATTGGCTCTCCTAGTTTAAAAGTTTTGATGACTTGCGCAACATGACTTTTAAGTCTAACAATTTCTTCATCAACACAGGATTTATCAGCTTGAAGAACTACTTCCATAGCAATGCGATTTTCATCAATACTTTTTTCTGCTAAAATTTCTTCTACTTTCTTTAGAAGTTTAGCTCTATACTCTTCTGTAACTTCTGGCACCCTTCTATTAATTATATCAACATTACTTGAAATACATTCACATCTCTTTGTAATATCTATCAAAAGTTTTTCACCTTCTTGTTGCCTCATGGACACAAGATTGTGTACTGCCTCTTCTACTGCTGGTAATAATATCTTCCATGTTTTTTCTAAATCTTCTTCCTTTTGTTCTAATTTTAGAACTTCTGGAAATCGTGCTAAGGTTGTTGCAGAAATATCATCCCTTAAATCATACTTATCCCTTAAATTATGTAATACTTTCACATAATTTTCAGCTAAACTCTCGTTTACCACCACGGACATTTCTTCGTTAGCTCCTTGATTTTGAGTGATAAATATATCTACCTTTCCCCTTTTAATCTTGTCATTTACATATTTTCTTATACCATCTTCTAAAGATATTAAAGTTCTTGGCATTCTAGCATTAAGTTCAAAGTATCTGTGATTTACCGTCTTTATTTCCACAATAAAACTAGATGCTTCGCCCTCTGATGTACCTCTTCCAAATCCAGTCATGCTTTTTATCATATACAACGCACCCTTCTAGACCTTCTTAAATTCTTTATTTATTATACATAAAGTATGTGGCTTATTTCAACCCATAAACAAAAGAATTTTAAAGAAAAATGAAATATTCTTTAGAAAACCTTAGAAAAACCATTATAATTTAAAATATTCACTCTATAAACAAGGGACATAAGCTTGTATTTTAAGCTTATGTCCCTGATTTGTAAATTAATTCAATAAAATCATCAATTTTAATAAATACATATATATAACTTTATTTAACCGAAGATTATTTTAAATAAGAATATTATTGCTAGAATATATACAACGAAAGATACTTTTTTTCTATCCTTAGCTTCCTTAGTTGTAATATTAGATATTAGGTTTAATATAGCATAAGATAACATTCCTATCATTAATCCATCTCCAATACTATATGTCATAGGCATTAATGCTATAGTAAGGAACGCTGGTACACCTTCAGTGAAATCAGAAAAATCTATATTTTTAACTGATTCTATCATGAAGAACCCTACAATAATTAAAGCTGGTGCTGTTGCACAACCTGGTATAGCAACAAATAATGGTGATAAGAACATAGCAAGTAAGAATAATATTCCTGTAACTACTGCTGAAAGACCTGTTCTAGCTCCTGATGCAACTCCAGCAGAACTCTCTACATAAGTTGTAACTGTAGATGTTCCTACACAAGCTCCGAAAGTTGTCCCAATTGCATCTACTAGTAATGCCTTACCTGCATTTTTAACTTTACCATCTTTATCTATCATTCCAATCTTTGACGCTACTCCAACTAAAGTTCCAGCTGTATCAAAGAAGTCTATAAATAAGAATACAAATACAACTGAAATAAATTTTGACATAGTTCCAGCATTGGTGAATACTGAGAAATCTAATTTACCTGCAATAGGTGCTATAGATTCAAACTTTAAAATACCTTTTGGTAAATATATTCCTGCAGCTGTAGCAGCTTCTGGTGATAAAGCAGCATATATCCATGCAGCTATAGCACTAGCAGCCATTCCCCAAAGTATTGCACCTTTTACATTTTTTTTAGATAAAATTACTATAACCATTACACCTAATATTGTAATTAAAGCTGTTGGACTTACTAAGCTACCCATGGTTACCTTTGTAGCTTCACTTCCAACTACTATTCCAGCATTACCAAAACCTATAAATGCTATAAATAGTCCAATACCTGCAGTAACTGCATATTTTAAGTTAGTTGGTATACAGTTTACGATAGCTTCCCTAACCTTTGTTAATGATAATAAAATAAATATAATTCCTTCTACAAATACTGCTGTTAACGCTATTTCCCAAGATATACCCATTTCCATTACTACTGTATAAGCAAAGAATGCATTAAGTCCCATGCCTGAAGCTAAGCCTAATGGTAGATTAGCATAGATTCCCATTAAAATAGTAGTAACCCCTGCTGCTAGGCAAGTTGCTGTAACAACTGCTCCTGGATTCATTCCAACACCAGGATCTCCTAATATGTTAGCATTAACGGCTATTATATACGCCATAGTTAAGAAAGTTATTAATCCACCAACAACTTCCCTCTTTACATCGGTACCATTTTCTTTTAACTTAAAAAATTTTTCCATAATACTTGTCCTCCTATCAATATGTATTATTGCAAAAAAATAGTCACTGGATAAGAATCCCAGTGACAGTTTTTTTAACATAGGAATTCTCATAGTCGGATTTTATCGGTATCCGGTAGAAACATCTAATCCATCGCATTAGACCTATATGAAAATTAGTGATTATTTCTTTTTACAAGATTATAATATCAACTTTATATACCTATGTCAATGATTTTACGTATATTAATTTTATTTTTATTTATAACGTTCGTGTATTAATAATGCCCTTTTTCAAATACTTCTCTTATTTCATCTAAATTTCTTGTTTTTCCCAAGGCTAAAATCATCTTTATTCTAGCCTTTTGCCCTGGCATGCTATCCCCAAATATAACACCCATATTTCTTAATTGTTTTCCTCCGCCTTCATAACCATAACTATCTAGAACTCTCCCCTTATAACATCTAGAAACTATTACTACTGCCACACCTTTATTTATAGCCTTTTCTACAGAACTCGCCATTAACGGTGGAATATTACCTCTCCCCATAGCTTCAATTACTAATCCCTTAGCACCTTGACTAACACAATAATCTATAAGTGTTCCATCCATTCCTGCACAGGATTTAATAAGCTGAACATTATTTTCTATTACATCAGTATTTATATATTCCTTTGTAGTGCTTCCTCTATAAAACCTTACTTCATTACTGTCAACAATACCTATTGACCCAAATTCTGGACTTTGAAACGTATTAAGGTGCATAGAGTGAGACTTTGTAACCTCACTAGCACAATTTAGTTCATTATTTAAACATACAATTACTCCACGATTTCTTGACTCTTTAGATGTAGCCGTACAAATTGATGCTGCTAAGTTAGCAGGTCCATCGTATCCTAGCTCAGAACTATTTCTCATGGAACCCGTAACTACTACTGGCTTTTCACTATTTATAGTTAGCTGTAAAAAATAAGCTGTTTCCTCAAGAGTATCTGTTCCATGGGTAACTACTACTCCATCTACATCTTCTCTTTCTAAAAACTTCTTAACATAATTTGATAATTCCATCATTATATCTGGGGTCATATGAGGGCTTGGAAGGCTAGAAAATGTATATGATTCTACTTCTGCATAGGATTCAATACCTGTTACCATGGACATTATTTCTTCACCTGTTAAATTAGGCACCGCTGCTTTTATTTTTTCATCTACCTTCATAGATATAGTTCCACCATTAAATATTACTACAACTTTACTCATACTTTATGTACCTCCAAAATCTTTATTATTTACAATCCAAAATAAAAGTTCAATTACACTTAACTTGTTTATAATCAATTTTAATTATATCTCTTTATCAAGGACATTGTAAATGTACCTTATCCATTATAGTCATTTCAATGAAATCTTTTACATAATTAAATATATTACATTGTGTAGAATTATACAATAAAAAATATAGTTTTGAATTTAATATTAATTTCAAAACTATATTTTTGAATTTAAAGAAAACGTCTTAACATTCATTAGATAATTATGCAGATAAGTCCACCATTTCCCTCATTAATAATTTTCTGAAGGGTTTTTTGAAGTTTAATTTGCACATCTTCAGGCATTTTGTAAAGTTTATTTTGAAGCCCTTCTTTAACTAATTCTTCTAAAGACTTTCCAAACATGTTACTTTGCCAAATTTGTGAAGGATCATTTTCAAATTGCTCTAAAATTGATTTGTAGAACTCTTCACTTTGTTTTTCACTACCCATTATTGGTTGAATTTCAGTTTCAATATCAGCTTTAATTAAATGTAATGATGGAGCTGAGGCTTTTAGTTTTACTCCATATTGATTACCCTTCTTAACAATTTCAGGCTCTTCTAGTTTCATTTCAGTAAGCTGTGGTGCAACTAATCCATAACCTGTCTCATTAACTTCTTTTAATGCCTCCTCAACCTTATCATATTCTATTTTAGCCTTGTAGAAACTCTCCATAATATTTAATAAATCATTTTCATTTTTTATATCAGTATTACAAATCTCTCCAAGGATCTTATAAAATAATTCATGTTTTGGATTAATATCCACACAGGAAGTACCTTCTCCCATGTTCATTTCTTTAACTTTTATGTCTGATAAGAATTCAATTCCTTTAAAGGCATCAAGACATCTCTTAACATCTCTAACTTTATAGATATCTTTACACATGGCTTTTAGAATAGTCATTATATTTACCTTTAACCAATGAGATGAATTTAAACTCTCCATCCACTGAGGCATATCAATATTTATTTCTTTTACCGGGAACTCTCTTAGAACTGTATCAAATATTTGTGTAATCTCATTGTTTCCTATATTCATTACATCCATAACTTTTACAGGAACATCATACTTTTCTTCTAGTTCCCTTCCTAGGCCTTTACTCTCTTCTGAATTTGGATTTACAGTGTTTAGAACTATTATAAATGGCTTATTTATCTCTTTAAGCTCCTTTATAACTCTCTCCTCAGCATCTACATAATCCTCCCTATCTAAGCCTGTAATACTTCCGTCTGTAGTTACAACTATACCTATTGTAGAGTGATCTGTTATTACCTTCTTAGTTCCTATTTCTGCCGCTTGCTCAAATGGAATTTCATAATCATGCCATGGAGTAGAAACCATTTTAGGTGCATCAGCCTCTGTATAGCCTAATGCATTCTTTACTATATATCCAACACAGTCAACCATTCTAACTTTAAATTTCACTCCGTCCTCAAACTGAATTTCTACAGCCTCATTAGGAACAAATTTAGGTTCTGTAGTGTGAATAGATTTTCCTGATCCACTCTGTGGCAATTCATCTTTTGCTCTGTCCTTCTTATGAGGATTTTCTATGTTAGGTATAACCATTAGTTCCATGAACTTTTTAATAAAAGTAGATTTACCTGTTCTAACTGGTCCAACTACCCCCACATATATATCCCCTTGAGTTCTTTCTGCTATATCTTTATATATATCAAAATTTTCCAAGGCTACCCTCCCGCAACTACATATTAACATTATATATATATTGATATAGAATTAATATTATGCATTAATAAAATAAAAAAGTTCCCCTTTTTATTTTCAAAGGAAAACTTTTAATACTTGATAAGTTTTTAAATTAAATTATTCACTTTTAGCATAACTAAGTAATTCTTCTAATGTTAAGTCCTTATTGTGACAAAGGTTACTAATTGTTTTATTTCCAACATATCTATAATGCCATGGCTCATATTTATAGCCTGTTATATCTTCTTTAGTCTTAGTATACCTTAAAATAAAGCCATACTTATAAGCATTTTCTAGAACCCAAGCACCTTCTTTGGTATTCTCAAAGGATTGATTTAAATCAAAGGCCATATCTCTGCTAGTAATATCAATAGCTAATCCAAGTTGATGTTCACTTTCACCTGGTTTTGCTACATATTCACTATGTTCACTGTCTTTATTTTGAATATCCTCATTGTAGATATATGTCTGAGAATCATATCCTCTAAATCCATTACTTAAAAATAAATTAATACCTTCTTCTTGAGCATCATAAAACATCTGCTCTAAATCTTCAACCATAGTTCCACTAACTAGGTTTTTTTCATTACTTTTTTCAGATACTAAATTGATATTCGGAATAACTAAATTATCTGGCATATACTCCTTAGAAAGTAAATTTTCTTTGTTTACCAATGTATATAATCCCGTTGTATCACTATTAATAATATCTTTTATTTCTTTTATCTCATCCTTTGTTAAGGTAGCGCTAACTGTAGAGTCATTTAAATCAGGTACTTCTCCTAAATCGTTATATTCATGTTCATTAATACTATTGCCCCTAGAAGGTGTTGTTTTCCCTTGGCTATATTTAGAAGTTTTATTCTCATAATCATTGTTGAATATATTAGCCGTATCAAGGACTTTTGAATCTTCCTTTAACACAAGTCCGATCATTATACCCACTAAAAATAATAACCCAACAATTATTGTAGTTCCATTATTAAAACCTGATTTCTTTTTGTAAAAAATATCTTTTCTTTTATAAAATGCATTTTTTTTCTTTGTATAATTTTTATTATTGAACATACGTTTTTGTTAGCCTCCTACCTTTATCTTCAATTTTTCATTGAAAATAAAATTAATTCTCATCTATCTAACCTTATATCATTATATCAAATATTAAGATATTATCAAAATAAAATATTTTAATTAAATAAATGTTTACAATTCATTGTTTTCATCCTTATATTTTCTTCCCATTAATTTTGTAACACATTCTTTAGCATTCTTGCCTTTAAAAAGAACTTCATACAATGCAGTAGTTATTGGCATATCTACATCAGTTTTAGATTTTAATTCATGAAAGGCTTTAACAGCCTCAATTCCTTCTACAACCATACCTATCTCTTTTACGGCTTCTTCCATTGTCTTTCCACTTCCAATTAATATTCCTGCTCTTCTGTTTCTACTATGCATACTAGTGCAAGTAACTATTAAATCACCCATTCCTGTAAGCCCATAGAATGTCTCAGCTTTTCCTGAGAGCTTAGTTCCAACCCTTATTATTTCACTCATCCCTCGAGTCATTAGAGCTGCTTTAGTATTGTCTCCATATCCAATGCCATCTGAAATCCCAGCAGCAAGGGCAATGATATTTTTAAAAGCTCCCCCTATTTCCACTCCAATAAGATCATTATTTGTATAAACTCTAAATGTATTATTGCTAAATACATACTGGATTTTTTTTGCAGCTTTCATATCCTTTGATGATACCGTTACTGTAGTAGGTATATTCATTGCTACTTCTTCTGCGTGACTAGGACCTGATAGCACTACTACAGAATGACCTTTTATTTCATCTTCAATTATTTCTGACATTCTTTTTAATGTATGATTTTCTATGCCCTTAGCCACAGTTACAATTATTTCATCTCCTTTAAGAAAAGGCTCTACTTTTTTTGAAATATCTCTAATAGCCTTTGAAGGTACTGCAAGAACTATTATATTACTATTTTCTATAGTTTCTTCAAGATCACCATAGGCAGTAACTTTTTCTGGTATGACAATTCCCTTAAGATACTTTGTATTTTCTCTTTTTATATTAATATCATTAACTGTGCTTTCACTATGGCACCATACAGAACATTCTGCCCCTTTCTTAGAAAGTAATACAGCTAAAGCTGTACCGAAACTTCCTCCTCCTATAAAAGAAATCTTATTCACCTTATCCCTACTTTCTTAAATTATATAAAACAATGAGAATAAATAATATAATATTTATTCTCATTGTCTCTATTAATTTCTTCTTATTTACTAAAAATCCATTTGTAATAAAAGATATAAAACTTTTATTAATCTTCTTTTCTCTTCCTAAATATAGTTTTTATTCCGGTACCTTTAAAATCAAAACTTTCCCTTAGCTTATTCTGTAAATATCTCTCATAAGAGAAGTGTAGTAAAGCTGGATCATTTACAAAAAATATAAATGTAGGTGGTTTTATATCCACTTGGGTTACATAATAAATTTTTAGTCTTCTTAATGCAACTACTGGAGGTTCATTCATAAGTACAGCTTTACTTACCACATCATTTAATACCCCTGTAGCTATCCTCTTAGTATAATTATTATAGCACTCTTTAGCTACATTTAAAACTTTGTTTACCCTTTGACCTGTTAATGCAGATATAAATAGATAATTAGCATATGGCATAAAAGATAATCCTCTACCGATTCTAGCTTTATAATCATTCATAGTCTTATCATCTTTTTCAATTAAATCCCATTTGTTAACTATTACAACTATTGCCTTATTAAGTTCATGGGCATATCCTATAATCTTTTCATCTTGATCACTTAACTCTTCTGTAGCATCAAGAATCAATATACACACATCTGATCTCTCTATGGCTGTAAGAGTTCTTATAACGCTATATCTTTCTATCTCTTCTTTAATTTTACTTTTTCTCCTTAATCCTGCAGTATCTATTAATATAAATTTACCCTCATCAGTTTCTAATTTACTATCAATAGCATCTCTTGTGGTACCTGGAATATTACTTACTATATTTCTATTTTCACCTAGTAACTTATTTATAAGTGAAGATTTTCCAACATTAGGCTTACCCACCATGGCAATTTTTATGTATTCTTCATCTTCTTCGCTACTTCCTAACTCATCAAAATGAGCTACAACTTCATCAAGCATATCTCCAAGACCTAATGCTTGAGTCGCTGAAATAGTTACTGGATTACCTATACCTAAGTTATAAAATTCATAAGCATTATCTTCTAATTCTCTTCTATCAATTTTATTTACTACTAATGTTATTGGTTTTCCTGATTTTCTAAGCATTTGTGCCACTTCATAATCTGATGGATGAAGACCGGCTTTCCCATCTACTATAAATATAATTACATCTGCTGTTTCGATAGCAATATTTGCTTGCCTTCTCATTTGAACCATTATAATATCTTCATTTTCTGGCTCAATTCCACCAGTATCAATAATTGTGAAATTATGTCTTAACCATTCAGCCTCTGCATAAATTCTATCTCTTGTAACTCCTGGTGTATCTTCTACTATAGCTATTCTCTTTCCTGCTAATTTATTAAAAAGTGTAGACTTTCCTACATTTGGTCTTCCAACAATAGCAACTACTGGTTTTCCCATATTAATCCTCCCTTAAATGTTCATTTATTATAGTTATTAAATCATCTCCTGTAAAATCACAAATAATAACTTTTCTATTTAGTTCTCTAGATAAATCTTCCACAGTATAATCATCTAATAGTATGGCTTTATCTGAATTAGAAAGTTCATAGCCTTTTCTAAGGACGTTATCAGGTATTATTATATAGTCTCCAACTTCTCTTTCTTTAAGTGTATTTATTATGTCTATTCCTGTTAAAAGCCCTGTTACTGTTATAGTCTCTCCAAAAAACTTATTTGGTATCTCCTCTACGGTAATATTTATATTATTATTTAACCTTTGAATTTTATCTTTTATATGTACTATTTCAGGATAAACTAAAGCCCCTGTTACAAAGGTAAAAGATCCCACTCCACCTTTCTTTAAATCTGGAAGTGTAGTATCTATGGTATCCTTTAATAGAGTTACCATTCCTACCCCATCTTCAATTTGCTCAAATCCTTGGTAATGCTCAGAGTCTGGTAATGATTCCCCTGATACTATATAAAATTCGTCTGACAATCTAACAAATGGTGTTCCACTTTCTTCATAGTACTTTTTTTGTAGCTCTTTAACTAAATTGATTTGTTTTAAAGAAGTTTCTTGTGTAAATAAATTTAGCTTTTTTAATCCTTCTCTATGCTTAGTTATCCCTAAGGGTACTACTGCTACACTATTAACATTAGGATAAAGTCTATATAGATCTTCTATAGTGCTAACTAATTCTTCTCCATCATTAATTCCTGGGCAGCAAACAATTTGAGTGTTCATCTTTATTCCTGCTGCTGATAACCTCTTAAGTATATCATACATTTTACCCGCAAATCTATTGTTGAGCATTCTAACTCTAAGTTCTGGATTTGTAGTATGTACAGATACATTTATAGGACTTATCTTGTATTTTATTATTCTTTCTATATCCTCTTCTTTCATATTAGTTAGAGTTAAAAAATTTCCTTGTAAAAAGGATAGTCTAGAATCATCATCCTTAAAATATAAAGTTTCTCTCATTCCTTTAGGTAATTGATCTATAAAGCAAAAAATACAATCATTATGACATGTCATAGGTTTATCAATAATTCCTTCTCTAAATACTATCCCTAAATCTTCATCATAATCCTTCTCAATTTCAATTTCCCAAATCTCTCCATCTTTCTTCTCCACTTCTAAAAGAAGTACTTCATCAGTAATAAGAAATTTATAATCTATTATATCTTTAACATCATTTTCATTTATCCTTAAAAGTCTATCTCCAACCTCGATATCTACTTCTTCTGCAATAGAATTTGGAATAACCTTACTTATTTCATTTTTCATATTTGTATCTCCTTCATTCCTATAGCATGATTATACCACTATTATGTTATATTATCTTAATTATATTCCCTAGTCAATGCACCTCATTAAGATTACCTCAAAGCTTTCTATTTTTCAACAAAAATATAATTTAATTTCTAAGTAAAATAAAAAAGCTGACTACACATAGCCAACTTGTAATTTGAAGATGGATTTAAATTAATTTAATTTTAGTTTTTCTCCGCACTCTAAATATATAGTCCATTCACAAATATTGGTAGCATGGTCTGCCATGCGTTCCAAAAACTTGCATATAAATAAAAATTGACTAGCTTGATTTATAGTTGTTTGATCATTTCTCATTATTACAAGTAATTCATCAAATATACTCTTAAATAATTTATCTACCTGATCATCCATTTTACTTACTTCATGAGCTCTACTTATATCTGTAGTTATATATACCTCTAAAGAGTCTTTAATCATTTTTTCTACAATTTTAGCCATATTAGGTATATCTATAAGTTCCTTAATATAAGTTTCTCCTATAAGTTTTTTTCCAATCTTAGCTATGTCTACAGCATGGTCTCCCATTCTCTCTAAATCAGTTATGATCTTTGTAGTGATAAATATCCTTCTTAAATCACTGGCTAAGGGCTGCTCTGTAGCCATTAGTTTTATACACTTATCCTCTATATCTTCTTCAAAGTCATCTATTACATCATCCTTTTGAATTACTTTTTCTGCTAAGACTTCATCCTGTTTTTTTAATGCATCAATGCTATCTTCTATTTGTTTGGCTACAGCCTCACCCATGGCCATTAAATCTTCATGAAGTTGTTGTAACTTAAGATCAAAACTATTTCTTGTCATCTTCTTCACCTACACTTTATAAATTTTAATTATTGATAACTACCTAATTTCATTCTATTATTAACCAAATCTTCCTGTGATATAATCTTCAGTTCTCTTATCCTTTGGCACATGAAACATCTCTTCTGTCTTTCCATACTCCACAATTTCTCCATTTAAGAAGAATGCTGTTTTATCTGATATACGTCCTGCTTGTTGCATATTATGAGTTACTATGACTATAGTGTATTTTTCTTTAAGTACGTCCATAAGTTCCTCTATCTTAGAAGTTGATATTGGATCCAATGCAGAAGTAGGTTCATCCATTAGTATGACCTCAGGTTCAACAGCTATGGTCCTAGCAATACAAAGTCTTTGTTGTTGCCCTCCCGATAATCCTATAGCACTTTTTTTAAGCCTATCCTTTACCTCTTTCCAAAGAGCTGCTCCTTGAAGAGATTTCTCTACAATTTCATCTAACTTTTTTTTATCCTTTATTCCATGAATTCTAGGTCCATAGGCAATATTATCATAGATAGACATTGGAAATGGATTTGGTTTTTGAAATACCATTCCTATTCTTTTTCTTAATTCTATTTCATTTAGCTCTTTGTAGATATTGTTATCTTCAAAAAAAACTTGCCCTTCTATTTTTACATCATCAATTAAATCATTCATTCTATTTAAAGTTCTAAGGAAAGTAGACTTTCCACACCCCGATGGACCTATTAAAGCTGTAACACTATTCTTATCTATTTCTATATTTATATTTTTAAGAGCATGATTTGTTCCATAGTGTAAATTAAGATCTTTTACAGATATTATTGACATCATATTTCCTCCTAGTTACATTCTAATGATTAAAATTTTTCTTTATTTATTGTTTTGGTGATTCCCTTAGCTATCAAGCTTAAAGCTAAAATTATAAATATTAGTATAACTCCAATTGCAGATGCTAGCTCTATATTTCCGGCTTCCTTAGTAACTAGATAAGCATGTACAGTAAGAGTCCTACCACTAGACATAAGGTTTTGTGGCATTGCAGCTACTGTACCAGCGGTTAAAAGAATTGCTGCTGATTCGCCTATAATTCTTCCAATAGATAATATTACTCCTGATAAAATTCCTGGCATTGCACTGGGAACTACTATTTTATATAAAACTTCAAACTTAGTTGAACCTAAAGCTACTGCACCTTCTTTATAACTTTGAGGAACTGTCTTTAAAGCTTCTTCTGTGGTTCTTATAATTACAGGTAGTACAATAATAGCTAATGTTAAAGAACCTGATACAATTGAAAACTGCAATTTAAGAGTAGATACAAAGAATACTGTTCCAAATAGTCCATATATTATAGATGGTATACCTGCAAGACTTTCTGTTGCAAACCTAATTAATTTAACTCCTCTTCCTTGCTTTGCATACTCTTGTAAATATATAGCTCCACAAATCCCTATAGGAATTGATATTAATAAAGATAATATTACCGTTAACAATGTAGTAACAATCATGGGAAATATACCACCACCATTTGTGGGAGAATAATCTCCAAAAATGAAGTTAAAATCTACAAGTCTAAAACCTTTTTTAAATATATATCCTACTATAATAGCAATAATTAGAGCTGTAATAGCTGCAGATAACCATAAAATAGTTTTTAATATATTGTCTTTTATTTTTCTCATATTAATTACCTGCCTTTTCTGATATTTTAGCTATTACAAAGTTTAACAATAGAATGAAAGAAAACAAAACTACTCCTGTTGCAAAAAGCATTTCTTGATGTGTTCCAAAGGCATATCCCATTTCCAATGCTATATTAGTAGTGAGAGGTCTTACACTATCTGTTATATTATTTGGTATTATGGGGCTATTCCCAGCAACTAAGATAACTGCCATGGTTTCTCCTATTGCTCTTCCCATCCCTAGTACTATAGCTGTTAAAACTCCAGACTTAGCTGCTGGTAAAATTACTTTAAATATAGTTTCAATTTTAGATGCACCTAAAGCTAAAGATGCCTCTTTATATTGTTTTGGTACTGATCTTATAGCTGTTTCTGCCACTGAAATAATAGTTGGTAGCATCATTACCGAAAGAACTATTATAATGGCAAGTAAACTTTGTCCTTTAGGAAGGGATAATTTACTTTGAATAGCTGGTACTATTATTCCAAGGGCAAAGACTCCAAATAATACAGAAGGAATTCCTGCTAATAATTCCACTCCTTGAGACATTATCTTAGCTACTGATTTAGGTGCTATTTCAACAATAAAAATAGCTGTTAATATTCCTATGGGTACCCCTATAACAAGAGAGCCTAGGGTTCCATATATAGAAGCAATTATCATAGGAAGAATTCCATACTTTTCTGAACTAGGTACCCACTCTGTTCCTAGTAAAAATTCTCCAAAGGAATATCCTTTAGATATAAATGGTGTCAAACCCTTATAAAATACAAAACCTATTATTAAAATTAAACTTATTACTGCTATTAAAGCACATACTTTAAAAACGTTCTCTGATATACCATCAATGATATATTTTATCCCCTTAAGTTTGTGGGGTTTTTCCATCTTAAATGATTTCACTGACATATATTTGACCTCCAATTTAAATTTAATAGACCTTTAAGATAATTTTTCTCTCAAAGGTCCATAACCATTGTGGCATATAAATTATCTATTTTACTTTTATTCCACCAGCTTCTTCAACAATACCTTGACCTTTTTCACTTAAAATGTAGTCAATAAATTGCTTTCCATCCTTTGTTAATTTATCTTCTTTATATACTACTAGGAAAGGTCTTGATAATTTATACTCTTTGCTTAATACTTTTTCAGGTGTTGCTTCACTTCCCTCTATTTTTAAATCCTTAATTGAATCATCTAATTGTTCAAAAGAAATATATCCTATTGCATTTTTATTTGTTGAAACTGTAGTTTTAACACTTCCATTACCTTCTGCTATAGTTGCATTTTTCTCTAATTCTTCTGAAGTATATCCTACAATTTCTTGGAAAGCATCTCTAGTTCCTGAACCATCTTCCCTTGAAACTACCACTATTGGCGCATCAATTCCTCCAACTTCCTTCCAGTTAGTTACAGCTCCTGTATATATGTCCTTAATTTGTTTCATAGTTAAGTTTTCTGCTTTATTTGATGGATGGATTACTAAGGCTATTCCATCATAAGCAATTACTGTTTCAGCAAGTTCTGATTTTTCTTCATCTTTCAACTCACGTGAAGCCATACCTATTTCACTAACGCCTCCTATAGCATTTTTTATTCCTGCTGAAGATCCTATCTGTTGAACCTCTACAGTAACATTTGGATTTTCACCTTTGTATCTCTCTGCTTCCTTTTCCATTAGTGGCCCTACAGAAGTTGAACCTGATATTTTGATAGTTACAGCTTTTGCTTTATTATCACTAGTATTATTACCGCTATTATTTGAATTGGAAGTATCCTTTCCGCCACAACCTACTAATAATCCCATGGTCATTGTTGCAACTATTCCTGCTATTAATATTTTTATTGACTTCTTTTTCATTTAAATTCCCCTCCAATTTGTTTTTTTATTTATCTTACAATATTGATTATATTCTTTATTAGTTAAGCTATTATTATCCATATATTAAAAAAACTTTACTTAGGTTAATAATACTTAACATAAACAGAGTTTTTAACTTCACAAGAAAAAGACTAGAGAATTTTCTCTCTAGTCTTTTATGAATATATTATCTTATCTTAATTATTCTATTTTTCTATATGATATGGAATTGTAATAATAAATTTTGTACCAACGCCTAAAGTACTTTCTACATCTATACTACCATTAAAACCAATAATTATATGTTTAACTATAGCAAGACCTAATCCAGTACCACCCTTTGCCCTAGATCTAGCTTTATCAACCCTATAAAATCTTTCGAAAAGTCTTGGTATATACTCTTTTGCAATTCCCATACCACTATCTTCTACAATAACTTTAAAGTAGGTATCATAAATTATCTTTGTTATTACTACTGTATCAAAGGCTTCACTATATTTTATTGCATTATCTACTAGATTTATAAGCATTTGTTTAAATTTATCCTTATCTCCTAGAATATTAGGTATCTCATCTCCAACTATACTTACATGCACCTGCTTTTGTTCGCCAGTATTTTTCATTAAATAAAAAACATCCTCTATAGCTTTATTTACATTAAATACTTCTTTCTTAAATTCTTGTTTATGCTCAATTTGTGATAACAATAATATATCTGATATAAGTGTTGTAAGTCTTTCTGCTTCTTCATTTATTATAGTTAAAAATTTTTTCTTAGTCTCATCATCATCGACCTCTTTTAAAGTCTCAGCAAAACCTCTTATAGATGTAAGAGGAGTTTTAAGTTCATGGGATACATTAGCCACAAATTCAGTTCTCATATTTTCTAACTTTTTCAAGTCAGAAATGTCTTGTATTACTGCTACTGCTCCAATATGCTGATGATTATGAACTATAATATCTGCGGTTCTAACCCTAAGAAATTTTATAGTTGGAGCACTTAACTTAAACTCTTTAATATCTCTATCTCTCATAGAAAATATAAATTTTAAATTCACTTCTTTACATATATTTTCAACTGGATTGCCTACTACATCTTCTTCAATATTAAAAATTTTCTTTGCATAGTTGTTTATCATTATTATATTGTGACTATTATCTATAGCAATTACGCCACTTTCCATACTTTGAAGAATTGCTGAAAGTCTATTTTGCTTTTCACTTACCTCATGTAAGCTACTTTCAAGTCTATCAGCCATATGATTAAAGTTCAAAGCTAATTTGCCAAGCTCATCATTGGTGGTAATTTTAATTCTTCTACTTAAATTTCCATTAGTGATCATAGAAGTAATAACATCTAAATCTCTAATTGGTTTAACAATTATATAGGATAACTTATTGGCAATCCAAAGAGATATAAAAATCATTATAATTATAGCACTACCATACCATACTATATATGTATCATTTAATTTATGTGTTGCTTTTACAGGGGTTGAAACTCTAACTACTATACCATCTTCTATAGCTACAGCATAGTAAATAACATACGTTTCTTCCCTATCACTATATCTAGTAGCAGTACCTTCCCCTTTAGATTTAGCCATGATAACTTCATCTTTATTATTATAATTTATTAATTTTTCCACATTTCCTAAAGAATCAAATTTGGCAGTGCCATTGCTATTTATAATAGTAATTCTAATATTCAAATTTTTCATTTTATCTACTACATTAGAAAAACTCGCCTGGTCAATGTTGTGTAACTGTTCACTTACTAAATAAGCATAAACATTTAATTGTTCTTTAGCACTCTCTTCACTTTCATAGGTAACTATTGTATAAAATACTGTAGTTAGAAATCCTAATACAAAAACTAATGCTGCAAAAACACTTAGCATTAGTCTTTTTTTCATAGTTCTTTGTGAATTATCTTTCATAACTTTCCCCAGAATTAAATTTATATCCTATACCTCTAATAGTTTGAATATAAATTGGATTTTTATCATTATCTTCTATCTTTTGTCTTAAATGTCTCACATGTACATCTACAGTTCTAGTTTCTCCTACATATTCGTAGCCCCATATCTTATCTAAAAGAAAATCTCTTGTCATAACTTTTCCTTTGTTTTTTATCAGTATTTCTAAAAGTTCAAACTCTTTTAATGTAAGCTCTATTTTTTCTTTTCCCTTATATACTTCATGTTTTTGATAATCTATATTTATATCTCCAAACTTAAAGCTATTGTCTTCTTGTTTAAAACTAGTTCTTCTTAATATAGCCTTAGCTCTAGCTACTAGTTCCCTCACTGAAAAAGGTTTTGTTATATAGTCATCTGCTCCTAACTCTAAACCTAAAATCTTGTCTAACTCCTCACCTTTTGCTGTAATCATAATTATTGGTGTAGACTCTATAGATGATTTTTTTCTAATAGACTTACATACTTCTAACCCATCCATCCCCGGTAGCATAAGGTCTAAAAATATTAGATCTGGCTTTTCATCTTCAGCTATTTTTAATGCATCAATTCCATTATCAGCAGTTATAACCTTAAATCCATTCTTAATTAAATTAAATTTAATTAGTTCCTGAATATGTGCCTCATCATCAACTACTAATATTGTTTTTTCCATAAATATCACTCCTTAAACTCATGGATAAATACAAAGGAAAATAATCTACCATGAGATTCTTCTTCTTTTCTATATGAATATAACTTTTTATCCTTGCTACAGTATGTACATAAATTTAAACATACTATATCACTATTCTTGATACCTTCATTCATTAACTCTATCTCTACACACTTTTGTAAATCCAAATTTCTACCATAATTAATTTGTTGATTTTTAAATAAATCACAATCCTTGAAATTATCTATAAGCTCTTGGCTTACTTCATAGCAACAGCTTTTATTATGAGGACCTATAAAAGCTTTAATATAGCTATGATCACACCCATAATTTTCTTTCATAACTTTAATTCCTTTAGAAACTATATTATTCAAAGTTCCTTTCCACCCACTATGAAGAGCTGCTATTACTTTATTTTTAGTATCTACTAAAATTATTGGCACACAATCCGCTGTAAATACCCCTATAGCAACTTGTTTTTCTTTTGTTACAATACCATCTCCATCATAGTTTACTATATCCATATTCTCTTCGTAAGAAAATACTTTAGTTCCATGAACTTGATTTAAATATACAACCTCATTTACTTTAAACCACTTTTTTAAATTATTTAAACTAGACTTTCCTTCATTAAATGTTTTATTAAAGTTTAAATTATTTTTTGCTGTAGAAAATCCAATGGTTATATCACCTAAATCATAGGTGAGAAATTCATTATTTTCTATGTTGTAGGATCTCATATTACTTATCACCACTTAAACCCTTTATCTCTTCTATAAAACTATTAATATCATCAAACTTTCTATATACAGATGCAAATCTTATATAAGCAACTTCATCCATATACCTTAATTTCTCCAATATTAATTCTCCTATTTCCTCGGATCTTATTTCACTAGTCATGGTATTATTAAGTCTTTTTTCAATAGAATTTACTAAGTTTTCTATCTCTAATCTTGATACAGGTCTTTTCTCACAGGCTCTTATAACACCACTTATGATTTTATCCCTATTAAATAACTCTCTAGTTAAGTTTCTTTTTATAACAAATATTTGTATATCCTCTATTTTTTCATAGGTAGTATATCTTTTATTGCAATTAAGACATTCTCTTCTACGTCTAATTGCACCATCATCTTCTGTTGCTCTAGAATCTACAACCTTACTTTCTTCTCCATTGCAATAAGGACACTTCACTATAATCACATCCTCTAAGTTTTTTCTGTTTATACTACGATTATACACAAAGTATTCACTATTTGTATATAATTAATTATTTTCTCCTAATTATTTTCAACAATACCCTCTCCATCTACTAAAATAACATCTACTCCAATTTTTTTAATTCTCTCCCAAGGCAATTCTATATCTTCATTTTTTGAAAACCATCCAGATTTCTGTGTTGGAAGTATTATTGCTTCTAATTTATATTCATCACAATTAACTTTAAAATCTTTTATATAGCCAAGTTTAGTACCTGTGTTAATATCTATTATCTCCATAGTTTTTAAACTATTTATCGCAAACATTGAAGTTTCCATAAAAACTCCCTCCTTAAATTTTATATCATTTAATCTATATTCTCTTTAAAATAATATAGAACATAAAAAAGAGCCTAGGCTCTCTTTTTTATACCACCTTGATATAGCTATAATAATCTATAAATCAAAAAGGAGCCTAGGCTCCTTTTTGCTGAGTTATAAATTTTTAATTTTAACCTCATTGCAATGAATTTTAATACAATATGATTTCACTACATAAACTATTGCAACTAGTTTTAATTCTAAATTAAGCTACCTACCTGTAAATAAGCATATTACACGTGTTTCCTCATATGTTTAAGTGCTGTCTTTTCCAATCTCGAAACCTGAGCTTGAGATATTCCAATTTCATCAGCAACCTCCATTTGGGTTCTTCCTTGGAAAAATCTTAAGTTTAAGATTAGTTTTTCCCTATCTGTAAGCTTCTTCATACCTTCTTTTATTGATATATTTTCAAGCCATCCATCATCTAAATTCTTACTATCACTAATTTGATCCATAACAAATATGGCATCTCCACCATCATGGTAAATAGGTTCAAATAATGAAATGGGGTCTTGAATTGCATCTAGTGCAAATACTATCTCTTCTTTAGGCATTTCTAGTTCTTTTGCAATTTGAGAGATAGTTGGCTCCTTATTATCTTTGTTAACAAGCTTATCTCTCACTTGTAATGCCTTATAAGCAATATCTCTTAAAGATCTACTTACTCTAATAGAGTTATTATCCCGAAGGTATCTTCTAATTTCTCCAATTATCATCGGTACTGCATAAGTGGAAAATCTAACATTCTGACTTAAATCAAAATTGTCAATAGCCTTCATTAGACCTATGCAACCTACTTGAAATAAGTCATCTACATTTTCCCCTCTGTTATTAAATCTTTGAATTACACTTAATACTAACCTTAGATTTCCTTTTATAAAATCCTCTCTACAGCCCTTATCACCTTGCTTTATCTTGATTAGTAGTTCCCTCATTTCCTTCTCTTTTAATACAGGTAGTTTCGAAGTATTCACTCCACAAATTTCTACTTTATTAATCATCATAAGGTCTCATTCCCTTCAGAATAATTACATTAAAATTATCTCCTGATGTAGCTTTTTTATACTAAAGACAACCTTATAACATTTTATTAATTTCTTTTTTAAGTCTCTTAATTATTCTTTTTTCCAATCTAGAAATGTAGGATTGAGATATACCAAGCATATCCGCAACCTCCTTCTGGGTTTTTTCTGTAATTCCATTTAGTCCAAATCTCAACTCTATTATTTCTTTCTCTCTACTATTTAATTTATCCATAGCAATTCCAAGAAGTTGCTTATCTACTTCTTCTTCTATATAGTTATATACTACATTACTATCAGTTCCTAATATATCTGATAATAACAGTTCATTTCCATCCCAATCAATATTTAATGGTTCGTAAAAAGATATTTCTGTTTTTATCTTATTATTTCTTCTTAGATACATAAGTATTTCATTTTCTATACATCTAGAAGAATAGGTTGCTAATTTAATCTTCTTTTCTGGTGCAAAGGTGTTTACGGCTTTTATAAGTCCTATAGTACCTACTGATATTAAATCCTCTACATTTACTCCTGTATTTTCAAATTTCCTTGCTATATAAACTACCAACCTTAAGTTACGTTCAATTAATATGGATCTTATGCTTTCATCTCCCATTTCTAAGTTTTCTACCAATACTTCCTCTTCTTCTTTAGTCAATGGTGGTGGTAATGCATCATTTCCCCCTATGTAGTAAATTGATTTTGCAAAGCCTTTAAACTTACTTAAAAATCTACTTAGTATGCTTTGTAACCCATTTCTCACTTCTAAAAATTTTTTTGATATTTTATTCATAAAAATTCCTCCTATTCTATAATCCCCCTTGGTAAAAGTCCATTATAATCACTATGTTTGCTAAGCTTATTATCACAAAATGCCAATATCAAACTTTCTTCTTTTATATTTCCATTAATGTTTATCTTCACACTATCTGGTCTAATTCCAATAAGTTTTCCATTACATCCACTTACCACAGAATAAGGAATGTTATATATACTATGGTTCTTTAAATTCAACTCTTTGAAAAACTTCCTTTCTACAATTATTACAGGCAAATTTGTTGCTGGCTCTCTAAGTTCATTACCTGTATCTAAAAAGGCTTTTATTATAGTCTTCACATTATCGATACATATTTCAGTAGTATATACATAATTAGTTAATGAGCGTCTATCTTTTACATATACAGTCAACTTATAAATTAACATATAAATAATCATTAAAGACAATATTAGATTCTTATAGGAAAAATTATATATCATAGCACTTGATGATAAAGATGGATTATCCTTTATGGCTATATAAAAAGACATTCCTGCAAGAAGTACAGAATACAATATAAATATTCCAGTAGCTTTTAATACTTCACCCATACTTTTATCTTTAATAGATATTATCATCATCAGTAGAGCTACTACTATTTTAAAGGGCGTAGATGTAAAAAACTGTAGTTTAGGAATAACTATAGCAAAAACATATGAAGCACCAATAGCTGAACTTAGCATTAACCTACCCATTGAAACCTTCTTTTTTATAGTTTGCATAGTTATTGTTAGTAAAAATAAATTCACTAAAAAATTTTCTAACAAAAGCATATCTAAGTACACTACCATTTTATTTACCCCCTTAAAGATTATTATATAGGTTGCTTACGGTAAAATTTGTAAAATCATATGGTAAAATTTCATATTATTACTAGAAAATTATGTCATTTTACGATTTTTTTTTTAAATTAAGTATCTATTAAAAAATAAACTGTGTAATTTAAACAAAAGTCCTTGAAATAATAAAGGGCTGAAATAGAATACGTATCATTCTAATTCAGCCTTTACATGGAATTTAAAAAATTTAAATAAGAAGAGACTATTGCAAAATGATTTTTAATCATTTTGCAATAGTCTCTTAATAAAATAAATAATAATCTTATATTATCTCATGCTTTTTCTTAGCCATGTAGGAACTGTAAAATCTTCACTTTCCTCTTTAGAAGGTGTAGTAGCTTCACTTGATTGAGTTGCTGCTACCTCTGATTTAGGACTCTGACTTTTAATAGAGTCAAAGCTTACTCCACTTTCCATTTTAGCTTTTTCACAATCAAACCCTGTAGCAATAACTGTTATTCTTATCTCATCATTTAAGCTCTCATCAATTACAGCACCAAATATAATATTTGCATCTGGATCAGCTTCTTCCTGTACTATTTGTGCAGCTTCATTAATTTCTAACAAAGACAAATCAGATCCCCCAGTAACATTTAAAAGTACTCCAGTTGCTCCTATAATTGAAGTTTCTAAAAGTGGACTTGCTATTGCTTCTCTTGCAGCATCTTGCGCTCTATTATCGCCAGTTCCAACACCTACTCCCATATGAGCAAGCCCTTTATTAACCATAATAGTGCTTATATCTGCAAAGTCCAAGTTAATTAATCCTGGTATAGTTATTAAGTCAGAAATACCTTGTACACCTTGTTTTAAAACATCATCTGCTTTTCTAAAAGATTCTACAAGGGTAGTTTTTTTATCCACAAGAGATAATAATCTTTCATTTGGAATTGTTACTAATGTATCAACTGATTCCTTTAAAGCCTTAATTCCAGCTTCTGCATGAATCATTCTTTTTCTTCCTTCAAAAGGGAAAGGTTTAGTTACAACACCTACAGTTAAAATCCCCATAGATTTAGCTATTTCTGCTACTACTGGTGCAGCTCCTGTACCAGTTCCTCCACCCATTCCACAAGTAACAAATACCATATCTGCACCTTTTAATGCTTCAATTATTTCTTCCTTACTTTCTTCTGCTGCTTTTCTTCCTATTTCGGGATTTGCACCAGCACCTAAGCCTCTAGTAAGCTTGTCTCCTAATTGGATTTTAAACTCAGCCTTAGATAAAACTAATGCTTGTTTATCTGTATTAATACCTATGAATTCAACATTTTTAAGTCCTTCTTCAATCATTCTATTTACAGCGTTGTTTCCACCGCCACCACAACCTACAACTTTAATTTTACATAAATCATCATTTTGAACATCGAAATCAATCACTTTATTACCTCCTCATTAGAAAAACTCTTTAGAATTCCTTTTAGTCTTTTTATAAACTTATTTTCTTTACTTCTATTATTGCTGCTACTCAACTTTTCATTACAACTTTCACAGGAACTTTTTTCTTTATTAAATATTTCTTCTTTGCTTAAAACATCTCTTATGATTCCTGTAGCTGTTGAATATATTGGATTTGCTGCTCCAACATAATTTGGAACACCTATTCTAACTGGCTTTCCTAATATTTCTGAAGCTATAGTCGTAATATCTCTAAATAAAGATATTCCACCTCCAACAATTACGAAACTGCCAATTTGATCACTTAATTGCTCTTTTTCAATGCGCTTATTTATTATTTCAAGTAGTTCTTTAACTCTTTCACCTATTATATCTACTAGCATTTCATAATTAATTTCCACTATACTATTTCCACTAGTGTTAATCTTTATTTTATGATTTTCAGTTGAATTATCTTTCAATAATGTATTACATTTAAATTTTAATCTCTCACTATCTTGTAATGATAACTTTAGGCAAATAGAAATATCATTTGTAATATTATTACCACCTAAGGGTACTGAAAAGTAATCTAAGAATCTATTGTTCTTAAAAACTGTAATTTCCATATTAGAACTTCCAATATCGATAATTGCTACACCTTTAGAAAGCTCAAGATCTTCAATTATATCCTTGCTTATACCTATAGCATTAACTACCCATCCCTTTATCTCAATTCCAGCTTCTTTTAAACATTTTTTATATCCATCAACATATTTTTTACTTAGTATAAATGCGTTGCCTTCTGATTCTAGTACCTTCCCTTTCATTCCTAATGGATTAGTAATATTCTTCATAGAATCAACTATGTATTCTTCAATATCAACTTGGACAATTTCTTGCTCCTTGCCAACACAAAACTTTGCAACTTCTCCTACATTTAATATATCTTCTTTGCTAATCTCTTTCATTTCTGGGAAAGACAAAACACCTTTAGTCTTTACGATTTCACATAAAGAAATTGGTACAGATAAGTATGCTTCTTCTAATGGTGAATTTACAATTTCCTTTAAACGCTCCACTACATTGCGTAAAATATAAGAAATATCCTCTTCATCCAACATTACATTATCCTTAACTCCCTCATAATCTGAAGTAGTAATTCCCATAACTTGTATTTTGTTTTCTTGGTCTAATCTCCCAACTACTCCACATACCTTTGAAGAACTTATATCTATTCCAACAATGTAATTATTCATATAACATATTCCTCCCACATTCTACTTCCTAAGAAGTTTACAGTGTACAAAGGTATATTCAACATGAAAAATGAAATTCCTTCAAAATAGCAGAATATTTTTAGAATATATTTATATAATGCCTAGTCTCTATAATACCTTACTACCATATACAGGTAAATAACGAAATTATCTCAATATATTATAAATACGCCATTTAATCATTTATATTCTATCTATAGTATAAAACTTAATTAAAAAAAACACAATAGCTAAATTCCCTATACCATTGATATTATAGGTTTTCTAAGAAGCAAAGAACTCTGTTTACAGTTCTTCTTTATCAATATATCTTATAATTTTACTTATAGCCATTTCCATAGTCTGCATACCATATTTTGACGAAGTTTCCATAGTTGATGGTATTTGATGTATTTTCCCTTCTCTAATTAAATTTTGAACTGCTGGGGTATTAACCATTACTTCAAGAGCTGCAATTCTTCCACTACCATCCACCTTCTTAAATAATCTTTGACATACTATACCTTTTAACACCGTAGAAAGCTGATTTCTTATCCTTAATTGCTGTTCTGACGGAAAATAATTTATGATTCTATCAATTGTTTTGTAGGCACTTATGGTGTGTAATGTAGAAATTACTAGATGTCCTGTTTCTGCTGCTAGAAGTACTGCTGACATAGTTTCTAAATCTCTTATTTCTCCAACTAAAATTACATCTGGATCTTCTCTAAGTATGGCTCTTAGTCCACTATCATAGCTTTCCGTATCCCTTCCTATTTCCCGTTGATTAATTAGAGACTTCTTATGATTATGTAAATACTCTATAGGATTCTCCAAAGTCACAATATGAGTTTTTTTATTTGAATTTATCTCATTTATCATAGCTGCCATAGTAGTACTCTTACCACTTCCAGTTGGCCCAGTTATAAGAATTAAGCCATCCTTTTTATTTGTAAATTCCTTTATAATTGTAGGCATATTTAAATCTTCTAGAGTTGGAACTTTTACTGGTATTACTCTAATTGCAATAGTATCAAAACTTCTTTCTTTATATACATTAACCCTATACCTGCCTACATCCGGTAGAGTATATAGTATATCTCTCTCCCCTATTTCATTATATATAAAGTAATCTTCTCCAAGGATTTCCTTACTATATTTCTTAACTATTTCTTCAGATAAAACTTCTTCTATTACATTTAATAATTCTCCATTTTTTCGTAGAATAGGAGGTGCTCCTACAGACAGATGCAAATCTGAACCTTGATTTTCAACCACATATTTTAAAAGTTCCTTTAGTTCCATTTTTTATCTCCTTACATATAATAAAATACATTTCCACCTACATTGTTATTTTTATAATTATCTACTTTACATTAAGTTTACTATAATTTTAATTAGTATATCAATTTATATAATCGTATTAAATATATTTATATTTATATAATTCTTTAACATTAGTTAAAGTTTTCTAAAAAATATGATATGTATTGATTCATATATCTTTATGAATCAATACATATCAATACCTTTTATAATATAAATATAATTATATAGTAAATAATTAATTAATATATATTATTAGCCTTCTCCAAAATTTAACTCTTTAAGTAGTTTCTTTAATGCTCTTTTTTCTATTCTAGATACATAGGATCTTGAAATACCTAATATTGAAGCTATCTCTCTTTGTGTTTTTGGTTTCCCATCTATTAACCCGTACCTCATTTCTATTATTCTTCTCTCTCTCTCTTGAAGACATGTTTGCAGTATACAATATAATTTTTTCACTTGTATCTTATTTTCCACTACCTCCAAAATGGAATCTTTATCACTACTTAATATGTCCATAAGGGATATTTCATTTCCTTCTTTGTCTAGACCTATGGGATCTTGCAAATATACTTCACTTCTAATTTTCTTATTGTTTCTAATAAGCATAAGAATCTCATTTTCTATACATCTTGCAGCATAAGTTGCTAACCTAGTTCCCTTATCCATATCAAATGAATCTATTGCCTTAATTAATCCTACTGTTCCAATTGATATTAAATCATCCACTTCTTTCCCAGGAAATGAATATTTTTTTACTATGTGTGCTACTAATCTTAGATTTCTCTCAACTAAGACACCCTTTGCTTCAGGATCTCCATCTTTTAATCTCTGTAAATATTCTTTTTCTTCTACTTCTGTAAGTGGCTGTGGAAAAGAGTTATTTCCTGAAACATATCCTGTAAGTAAGGCATATTCGCTAATTACATTCAATAACCAACTCAAGCAAAACATTTATGCTCCCCCTAATAGTGCTTATTATTATAATATGTTTACTTTAGGGGAAAAGTGACTATATGGTAATATTTATTTGAAAGAAAAATTTTAAATTTTAGGAATATTATATTATACAATGTAAAATCTAACTTTAGTTTAATTTCATAATATCACTATGAATTAAACTTTCTACTATATCCTTAAATACAGAACATGCAATTTGACTACTACCACTTTTTTCTTCTACCTGTGGTAAATATATAACCATTGAATAATACTTGTTTTCATATTTGAAAAACCCTGCAAACCAGCCATCAGAACACTTTTTATCTCCATTTAAATATTCAGTAGTACCAGTTTTGCCGCCGATTTCTATATTATCTATTTTAGCATTGCTTCCTGTACCAAGCTCATCATTTACTACACCTATCATACCTTCTTTAATTATATTAGCAGTACTTTCACTGAATACCTCTATAGATTCACTTTCATACTTCTTTAAAATTTTTCCTTCTTCACTTATTATTTTATTTATAATTTTAGGTTTAATATATTTACCACCATTAACTACTGTATTAGGAATGGATAATGCTGCTAGCGGTGTAGTTCTCACCGTTTGTCCTATAGATGTATTAGTAATGATATCTAAGTTATTTTCTACCTTATATCCTTCTATAGTTCCACTTTTCTCATCTTGAAGATTTAGCGTCTTATTAAATAACCCTAATCTATTAGATAATTCATATATTCTATCCATTCCAACCTTCCATCCAATCTGGGCAAAAGTATCATTAGATGATGCTATGTATGCTTGCTCCATATTATATGAGCCCAGCTTTTCAATACTTTTGGGGAAAATTTTCTTTAAATAGAACTTTTCATCTCTTCCTATTAGTTGATTTTCTAAAGCTGCTTCATATAGTATAGTTTTAAAGGTAGAACCAAGTAAAAAACCATTTCCACTAGGTATTCCAATATTTACATTAGATAAACTATCATTTTTCTGCGCCATTGATAATATATCCCCAGTGGTGCTTTCCATTAGTACTGCTCCAATTTGACCGTACTCTTCATAATTTTTACTTTTTAAAATCTCTTCTACTTTTTTTTGAATATTATAATCTAGGGTTGTAACTACATTATTATTACCTTTTATGTCACTAAATACTTTTTTAATAATATTACCACTAACATCCTTTTCAAGCTTTAATTGCTCTTTTTTATTATTTTTAATATATTCATATATTTCTCTTTCTAAGGTTCCCTCGTCTTTCAATTTTGAATTATCAGAATATTTCACTCCACTAGCTAGTATATTCTTTATATTCCAATCATTATACTTTTTATATTCAGTATATTCGTATACATACATTCCTCTTACATCTTCTATATTTTTTAACTTTTCATAACACTCTTTATCAATTTCATATTGCTTATTTCCATTTTCAATTTCATATTGTAATAAGGAAATATCATAATCTCTATTAAAACTTCGCAGTATATAGGATACATTTTTCATTGATATAAAAGCTGTTTCCTCGTTTAGTGTATAAAAAGTTAATGGATCTATCACTACATAATATTTTAATGTACTTTCAAAAAGATTATTGTCATTTCGATCAAGCAACTTAAAGTTAATATTATTTATATCCTCTTCATAGTAATATTGTTCATTAGCAGACACTGAAAGTGTAGGCCCCTCCATTAATTGAACATAGATAAACCTAATAATTAATCCTATAAACATTAATATCATAATGGATAATAGGTAATAATTTCTCTTAGTTACCTGTCCTTTATTACTTTTTTGAAACAATAAAAACACCTCCCTTAGTATAATCTTTGACTAAAGAAAGGTGTTTAATACCAAATTTTTGAAACTTGTTTATACTGACCTATGTAATAATTACTCTTGTCTTGCTAATATCTGGTGGATATTTCCTTTAATAACTTCTATAGCTACTTTATTATGTCCACCTTCTGGGATAATAATATCTGCATACTTCTTAGTATTCTCTGTAAATTGTTCATGCATCTGCTTAACTACAGTTAAATATTGAGTTATTACTGAATCTACAGTTCTTCCTCTTTCATTAAGATCTCTTACTAGTCTTCTTATGAATCTTACATCTGCATCAGTATCTACATATATTTTTATATCTAACATATCTCTAAGAGATTCATCCTCAAGAACAAGTATTCCTTCTACTATTACTATTTCTCTTGGTTCTACCAGTATAGTTTCTTTTTTTCTATTATGTACCTCAAAATCATACTGAGGCTTCTCAATAGCTTTACCATCAATTAAAGATTTTAAATGATTTACTAATAAGGCTGTATCGAAGGCATATGGATGATCATAGTTTGTCTTTACTCTGTCCTCCATAGTTAAATGGCTTTGGTCCTTATAATAACAATCCTGTTCTATCATAGCTATGCAATTTCCATCAAAACTTTTGCATATTTCCTTTGCTATGGTACTTTTTCCTGAACCAGTTCCACCTGTTATTCCTATTATAACTGGACGTTTCATTAAACTTCCTCCTTAGCCTTTATTATAATATCATTTTCTTCTAATTCTTCATTAACTTTAGCCGTATATATCATTTTTGCACTAGGTGCTGACTCAATTTTATTTCCTTTTTCATCATGAAGGTCTCTAAGAACAACTTGCTTATTTTCTCCTATTGGTCTTAAAACCTCTACTTGAGCTCCTTCAACTACTTTATTTCTATGCTCAATTGTAACTATTCCTGTTTCTTTATTATAATCCTTAACTATACCTATAATGTCATAATTTCTTACATAGGCTGAACTATCTTGAACTTGTTTATTTTCTTCATTGAAATAGAATCCAGTATAGTATTGTCTATGACTAGGTTTATTTAAGTCTTCTAACCATCTTGGATTAAACTTATAGTCTTCTGGAGACTTCATATATTCATCTATAGCTTCCCGATAAGCTTTAACAACACTTGCCACATAGTAAGTGCTCTTCATTCTACCCTCTATTTTAAATGACAGTGCTCCAGTTTCCATAAGTTCTGGAATATGCTCAATCATACATAAATCCTTAGAATTCATTATATATGTTCCCTTATCATCTTCCATGATAGGATAATATTCTCCTTCACGTTTTTCCTCTACTAGATGATATTTATATCTACATGGTTGCGCACAAGACCCTCTATTAGAATCTCTCCCTACCATATAGTTAGATATAAGACATCTTCCTGAATATGCCATACACATAGAACCATGAACAAATATCTCTAAATCCATAGTTTCAGGTATTTTCTCTTGTACCTTTCTTATTTCTTCAAGGGATAATTCTCTAGCTAAAACAACTCTTTTTACCCCCATCTTATGCCAAAACTCACAAGTCTTCCAGTTAACAGTATTTGCTTGAGTACTTAAATGTAACTCCATATTTGGTACAGTTTCTCTAGCCATCAAAATTATACCAGGATCTGATACTATAATTGCATCTACTCCTGCTTCATATAATTCCTTCAGATAATCTTCTAAACCATCTAAGTCATCATTATGTGGAAATACATTTAAAGTTACATATACTTTTTTACCTTTTGAATGAGCAAATTCTATACCTTCTAATAATTCTTCATTGCTAAAATTATCTGCAAAAGCTCTAAGATTTAACTTGCTACCACCTAGATATACTGCATCTGCTCCAAAATTTATTGCTGCTTTAAGCTTCTCCAAGTTCCCTGCTGGAGCTAATAGTTCCGGTGTTTTCATTTTCATTCCTCCTAACTGTCAGTGCTATACCATCTCCCATTGGTATTACTGTTGTAAGTAAATTTTCATCCTTTGAGATTGTTTCCATATATTTCTTCATTCTTTTTACTATAGTAATTTTTCTTCTTATCATCAAGTCTTTACATGCAACCATACCTCTAAATAATACATTATCTGATATAATTATTCCATCCTTTGATAACATTCTTATGCAATGAGGTAAAAATTCACTATAATGACCTTTACCTGCATCCATAAAAATCAGATCATACTCATCATTTAATCCTTCAAGAACTTCCAAACAGTCACCTTGTATTATTGATATCTTTTCATCTAAACCTGCTTTTTTTATATTTTCAGTTGCTATGGTTACCATTTTCTCATCTCTTTCAATGGTAGTTATAGTAACATTATTTTCCGATGCTAAGGACATTAAAATGGAGGAGTATCCTATTGCTGTGCCAAGCTCAAGTATCTTTTTAGGTTTTTTTAAATTAATCATAAACTCTATTAATCTAGCAGTTTCCTTTTGAACTATAGGCACTGCATTTTCTTCTGCAAAATCTTCTAACTCTTTTAACATCCCTTTAGAATCTCCTATGAGACCTCTTAAGTACTTTTCCATATAATCATATGTAATACCGCTCATTTCTTCCTCCATATAATCCTATATAATTTAATCATTATTTATATACTCTATTTAAAATCTCTTATACATATCATATACATTTACTATTAAGAATATAATAATTTTATAATACAAAGTTATAAGCTCAAAATTATTGAGCTTACAACTTTTTATTCTAAATTTAATATCTTAGTATCCTAATTCTTTTAACTTATTCATAAAGTCTACATCATTATCAGTAAAATAATGATGTGTTTTATCTTTTTCTAAAACGTAAAATAAATAATCAGTACTTTCAGGCTTAGCTGCTGCTAAAATTGATGATATTCCTGGACTAGATATAGGCCCCAATGGCAATCCATGATTTTTATAAGTATTATAAGGTGAGTCTACCTCTAAATGTTTATTTAAAACAGTATCTACATGCTCACCTAAAGCATAAATAACTGTAGCATCAATCTGTAGCTTCATTTCCTTTTTCAACCTATTGTATATAACTGAGGAAACTAATGGTCTCTCTTTATCTACTCTAGTTTCATTTTCTATAAGAGAAGCTATAGTTATTATATCGTAAATATTAGTTCCTTCAGTAATAATACTCTTAATTTTAGAATTAAAAGCATTATTCATAGTAGCTATAACTTCATTAGGTTCAACTCCTGGATTAAAGAAATATGTATCCGGAAATAAAAATCCTTCTAAATCATATCTCCTTCCTTCCTTTGCTGGAATATAATCAGGAGCTGCATATTCCTTTATAGCTTTTAAGAACTCATCCTTAGTAAATAATCCTTTTTCCTCAAATAATATAGCCATTTTTTCTATATCATATCCTTCTGGAATAGTTACAGATATAGAGCCTTCATTATTTTTATTCTCTAAAACAGCAATTATCTTCTCAAAGCTTAAATTACCTGATAACTTAAATGTTCCTGGTACAAGTTCTGCTGAAGTATTATGCAACTTCATATAAATCTTGATTAATGTTTTACTTTTTATAAAACCTTGATTATCTAACCTATCTAATACGTTGTAAAGCGAATCCCCTTCATTTACAACTACAGTGACTTCCTCACCTTTTAATGGAGACTTTGTCGCATAATTGTAATAAAAACCACTGACTGCTAATATTGCTAATAACACAATTACAATTATACCTACAATTTTCTTCATATTACACCCCCATGAACGGAAATATTATTTCTTTAATGCTGCTCTTTTTCTTAGGGTTGGATCTAGTATTTTCTTTCTTAACCTAATAGTTTTTGGAGTAACCTCTACAAGCTCATCAGAAGCTATAAACTCTATACATTGTTCTAATGACATATTAGGTACTGGTATTAATTTAAGTGCATCATCTGATCCTGAAGATCTTGTATTTGAAAGATGTTTTTTCTTACATACATTAACTTCTATATCTTCATTTCTTGAACATTCTCCACAAACCATTCCTTGATATACCGGAACTCCTGGTCCTATAAATAATCTTCCTCTTTCTTGTGCATTGAATAATCCATATCCAATAGACTCTCCAGATTCAAACACAACTAGAGATCCTCTGTTTCTCTCTACTATATCACCTTTGTATTTTTCATAACCAACTAAAACGTGGTTCATTATTCCATTTCCTCTAGTTTCAGTCATAAACTCATTTCTTAATCCAATTATTCCTCTTGATGGAACTTTAAATTCAAGTCTAGTGTATCCATTAACAGCACTAGTCATGTTAATCATCTCTGCTTTTCTTGGACCCATTTTTTCCATAACAACTCCCATATATTCTTCTGGTACGTCCATTGTTAAGTTTTCCATAGGTTCTAAAAGTTCTCCATTTTCATGTTTGTATATAACAGATGGCTTAGATACTTGGAATTCATATCCTTCTCTTCTCATAGTTTCAATAAGAATTGAAAGATGAAGTTCTCCTCTTCCACTAACTTTAAATGAGTCTGCTGAATCAGTTTCTTCAACTCTTAAACTTACATTAGTTTCAAGTTCTTTCATAAGTCTATCCCTTAAGTGTCTAGATGTAACAAAATCTCCATCTTGACCTGCGAAAGGTGAGTTATTAACTATAAAGTTCATACTAAGAGTTGGCTCATCAATATCAACAAATGGCAATGCTTCTGGATTTGTAGCATCTGCTATTGTTTCTCCAATATTTATACCAGGAATTCCTGATATAGCTATAATATCACCAAGTTTAGCTTCTTCTACCTCAACTCTTTTTAATCCATCGTAAGTATAAACATTTGATACTTTTACATTTTTCTTTGATCCGTCCTTTGACATTTGGGCTACGGTTTGATTCTTTTTAATAGTTCCTCTTTCAATCTTACCTATTCCAATTTTACCAACATATTCGTTGTAATCTATTGATGTTACAAGCATTTGTAATGGCTCGTCTATGTAACCTTTTGGTGGGTGCACAGTTTCAATAATTGCTTCGAATAATGGAACCATATCTACAGGTTCATCTTCAAGTTCTGATATTGCGACTCCATCTCTAGCAGATGCATATATTATTTTAAAATCTAATTGCTCATCTGTAGCACCTAATTCTACAAATAAGTCAAAGATCTCATCTATAACAGCCTCTGGTCTTGCATCTTTTCTATCAATTTTATTGATAACAACCATTGGATCTAATCCAAGCTCAAGGGCTTTTTTTAGAACGAATTTAGTTTGTGGCATAGCTCCTTCATAAGCATCTACTACAAGTAAAACACTATCTACCATTTTAAGTACACGCTCAACTTCTCCACCAAAATCAGCATGGCCTGGAGTATCTATAATGTTTATTTTAACTCCATTATACATTACTGCTGTATTTTTTGAAAGAATAGTTATTCCTCTTTCTCTCTCTAAATCATTCGAGTCCATAACTCTCTCTTGCATTACTTCATTTTCTCTAAATACTTTACTCTGCTTTAAAAGCGCATCCACTAAAGTTGTCTTACCATGGTCAACGTGAGCTATTATAGCGATGTTTCTTATATCTTCTCTTGTATATAAATTCATATTTTTCCTCCAAAATTTTATTTTAATAATAAACCACAAAATAAAATTGGATACTTAAGTATCCAATTTAAATTAACTATTTCAATTCTAATATTATGTGGATAAAAAGTCAATGTTATTAAAACATTATTAAATCCCAATACAGAATAGATTTGTCATTAATTACTATTTGTGTAATCTTAACTTATAGCAATTAATGAAAAATGAAGCTTTTTAAACTTCCATAATTATAGGTAAAATCATTGGTCTTCTCTTAGTCTTTTCATAAAGGTACTCTCTAAGAGCTTCTCTAATTGTTGCTTTTATAGTAGGCCATTCAGTAATGTGTTTTTCTTCACAATGTGCAAGGGCCTCTTTAACAACTTCTCTAGCCTTTTCCATTAAATCCTCAGATTCTCTAACATAGACAAAGCCTCTTGAAATTATATCTGGACCTGCAATAACACTTCCAGTATCTTTACCCATGGTAACTACAACAGTTAGAATACCATCTTGTGATAGATGTTTTCTATCCCTTAGAACAATATTTCCTACATCTCCAACTCCAAGTCCATCTACAAAAACTTGCCCTGAAGCTACCGTACCTGCTTTTCTTATAGATGTTCTACTTACTTCAATAAGATCTCCATTTTCTCCTATATACACATTTTTTTCTGACAAACCTAACTTAACAGCTAGTTCGCCATGTTGTTTTAAATGTCTATATTCACCATGAACTGGGATGAAAAATCTCGGTTTTACTAAAGAATGCATAAGTTTTAACTCTTCCTGGCATGCATGACCTGATACGTGAACTTCTGCTAGTGATTCATATACGACTTCCGCCCCTTGTTTAAACAACTGGTTTATAACCTTAGAAACTAATTTTTCGTTTCCTGGTATAGGCGATGCAGATAATATTACTAGGTCTCCCTTTTGTATATTTACCTTCTTATGTTCAGAAGCTGCCATTCTTGAAAGAGCTGCCATAGGTTCTCCTTGACTTCCTGTAGTTATCATAACTATTTCATCATCACGATATTTTCCCATAGAATCTATACTTATTAATGCATCTTCTTCTATAGTAATATATCCAAGTTCTATAGCAACTGCGATTATATTTTCCATACTTCTACCAGAAAGTGCAACTTTTCTATTATACTTTCTAGCTGCTGTTATTATCTGTTGAACCCTATGAATATTAGAAGCAAAAGTTGCAACAATAACCCTTCCCTTAGCACCATGAAAAATCTTTTCGAAACTTTCTCCAACTATGCTTTCAGACATAGTGTATCCTGGTCTCTCTACGTTAGTACTGTCTGCTAAGAGTACAGTTACTCCTTTTTTCCCTAGCTCTGCAAATCTAGTTAAATCTGTAACCTTGCCATCTATAGGTGTAAAGTCAATCTTAAAATCTCCAGTATGAAGTACTACACCTAATGGTGTGTGTATAGCTATAGCTACCGAATCTGCTATACTGTGATTTGTTTTAATAAATTCTACAGATACACTAGTAAGCTTTATGATATCCTTTGGCTTAACTTCTCTTAAGTCAACCACTCCTAATAATGCATGCTCTCTTAATTTACTTTCCACAATTCCTAGTGTAAGTTTAGTCCCATAAACAGGAACATTAATTTGCTTTAATACATATGGTAAAGCACCAATATGATCTTCATGAGCATGGGTTAAAAATATTCCAGTAACTCTATCAACATTTTTAACTAGATAAGTAACATCTGGTATAACTACGTCAATTCCCAACATCTCATCATCTGGAAATTTTAATCCGCAATCGATAACAACTATATCATTCTTATATTCTATAGCAGTTAGATTTTTACCTATCTCATTTAATCCCCCTAAAGGGATTATTTTAATCTTCTCTTTTTCTTTTTTCAAAACCTACCCTCCTTTTCTACATAATTTTCTTTATGCTCTGCCTAACTTTATTAATATAAAAGATTAGGTTTTTGAGCATTTTAATCTAATCTGTACATATATACATTTAATTTCTAATAGAAATTTTAATATCATATAGTATAGATTTATATAACATCTCTACTAATAATAAAGTTATTATTGTAAAGAACAATTATCACAAATTCCATAAAACTTTAAACTATGATTTTTTATTTTAAAGTTATACTTTTTTTCTATTCCCTGCTCTAACTCCTCTAAAAGATCTCCTTCAACCTCAATGACTTTACCACAATTTTGACAAATCAAATGATGATGTTGATGACTTTCATCTTCATCACAAAGTTCGTATCTACTGCATCCATCATCTAAATCAAGTTTATATAGCACTCCCATTTCTTCTAATAACTGAACAGTTCTATACACAGTTGCAAGTCCAATTTCCGGACAATTAACCTTTACTAAATCATATATTTCTTCTGTGGTTAAGTGGCTACCTTCATTTTTAATAATCTCATCAAGTATAGACCTTCTTTGAGGTGTCAATTTATAGCCCTTTTCTTTTAGAATAAGTTTTAAATTTTCAATTTTCTCATTAGACATAAATTAACACTACTCCTTTCACCACTAGGTGAAGTATATTTATTCTATAACGCCTTCGTCATATAGAGTTTCAAAAGCATCATTAACCATGTTAAACTCTTCTTCATCCTCTACTGTTGCAAAGTATTCTTCTCCATCTTCATCCTTAAGAACCTTCAATGCAATAGCATCCTCATTTTCATCATCAATAGGGGCTACTATAAAATACTCCGTATCTTCTATTTCTAACTTGGTTATAACTTCAAACTCAACGTCATTACCTTCTTCGTCAGTTAATGTTATATTTTCTAAAAAATTTTCCATAAAAATTCCCTCCTTCTACATATTTGTAGTATTTTTCTATATAGAAATTATCTATATTATAATTCTATTCTGTAAGCTATAAGTGCCTATTTAAGTTTATACTATATATTATCTTATTCATGATAATATTATTTACTAAGACTATCTAAGTACCCCTGTAAAATATAAGTAGCAGCTATCTTATCAACCAAGCCTTTTCTTTTTTTTCTTGACATATCAGCTTCTAACATAGCCATATGTGCTGCCCTAGTAGTAAGTCTTTCATCCCAAAATTTAATTTCTATGTTTACGTGCTCCCTTAAAGCTTCACAAAATCTTTGTACCTTTTCTGCTTGCTCACCTATAGTACCATTCATATTCTTAGGTAGTCCTGAAATTATAGTATCAACATTATATTCGTTGCATATTTTTATAATTTCTTCTATATCTGCCTCTTCCTTTTTACGTCTTATGGTAGTAATTCCTTGAGCTGTGAAGCCTAGTGGGTCACTTATAGCTACTCCAATAGTTCTATCACCCACATCTAATCCAAGTACTCTCATGCTCTTCTCCTAACTGTATATTACAAATATAGGAGCTCCATTATGATAAACAGAGTTATTTACTCCCTCTGAAGGTTACTAACAGAATTCTTAGTATCAGTATTTTCGATACTTAGAATTCGTTGTCCTTTAGGGGAAATCGTTATCCAGGGTCGTAGCCGCTCTTTACTCCCACTTTGAAGAAGATGGGAGTATTAGAGCGGGTAGTCATAGGACAAACCTCTTCTTTATCCTTATATAGGTGCTCCTTATTCTGATCATTACAAATTAATAATTATATGCTATTATAATTAACACTAATGGATAAAATCAATTTATTATTCCAACACTATATACATCTTTAACGGACCATATTACACTTTTACCTATTACATATTATGTGTAATTTTAAAATAAAAATGCCTTAAAAGGCATTTTTATTTTATATCTAGATAAGATTTTAAAACTTCTTCTAATATCTCGTCTCTCTCTAGTTTACTTACTAATGCTCTTGCGCCATTATAGTTGGTTATATAAGTTGGGTCGCCAGATATAAGATAGCCTACTAACTGGTTAACTGGATTATAGCCCTTCTCAATTAGAGCATCATATACATCAGTTAGTATAACTTTTGTCATATCTTTCTTATCTTTCATTACATCAAACTGAACTGTATGTTGTTTATCCATTATATCACCTTCTCAACCTTACTTTATTTTCTATTATACCATCATTGGATGCAAAAAGTATACTATTTTACTAAAGTTTCTACTATTTGACTTACCTTTGAAATTGCTTCATCTAGTTTTTCTGGTTTCTTTCCACCAGCTTGTGCCATGTCAGGTCTTCCACCACCACCACCGCCAGTGATGATAGCTACCTCTTTAATAATCTTTCCAGCATGAGCACCCTTTGCAACTGCTTCCTTACTAGCCATTACAACAAATTGAACCTTTCCAGCAACTCTACTCCCAAGAACTACAACTGCATCTGAAACCTTATTTCTAAGTTTATCACATAGATTTCTAAGTGCATCTCCTTCAATATCATCTAGTGCAGCTGCAATTACATTGATTCCTTTAATATTTTCAGCTTTATTAATTATTTCATCTTCAATACCACTAGCTAATTTTTCCTTTAATCCTTGTATTTCTTTTTCTTTTTCTTTTAAAGTAGTAAGTAATCCATTTAACTTATTTAATAAATCTTTTTCTCCACACTTTAAAGTTGTAGATATTTCTTTTAATAATTCCTCTTTTTCATTTACATAGCTTTCAGATTTAATACCTGTAACAGCTTCAATTCTCCTGATTCCTGCTGCTACTCCACTCTCACTTAGAATCTTAAACAGCCCTATTTCGCCAGAATTCTTAACATGAATTCCACCGCATAGTTCCTTGCTATATTCACCTACAGATACAACTCTAACATCCTCTTTATATTTATCATCGAATAAAGCCACAGCTCCCTTTTCTTTAGCTTCATCTATAGTCATAATCTCCGTGTTTACATCATAAGCCTTAAGAATTTCACTATTTAAACTTTCTTCTACTTCTTTAAGTTGTTCTGAAGTCATAGCTGAGAAATGAGTAAAGTCAAATCTCAATCTATCCCCATCTACATAAGATCCAGCTTGATTTACATGGTCTCCTAAGACTTCTTTTAAAGCTTCATGAAGCATATGAGTAGCAGTATGATTTTTGCATATATTACTTCTCACAGTGGAATCTACTAACAATTCAACAATTTCATCTATCTTAAGTTCTCCTTTAATAGCTTCTACAAAGTGAAGTATATGACCTCTGGTACTTTTTTTACAATCAAAAACTTTCCCTTGGAATTTATCCGTGCATATAGTTCCAACGTCTCCTACTTGCCCCCCCATTTCTGCATAAAATGGAGTTTTTTCAGTAACAACTACAAATTTTTCCCCTTCTCCTACTTTGCTTACAAACTCATTATCTTTTATCATAGATAAAACTTTACCTTTACTACTTATAGTGCCATAGCCTAAAAACTCAGTAGTTATTTCCATTGGAATATTGTTTAAAGCACCTTCATCATTTCCCATGTAGTTTGATGTACCTCTTGCAGCTCTTGCTGTATTCCTTTGATTTTCCATTTCTTTATGGAAAGCATCAAAATCAATTTTCATTCCCTTTTCAACTAAAATTTCTTCGGTAAGTTCAACTGGGAATCCAAAAGTATCATAAAGTTTAAATGCTTTTTCTCCACTTAATACATTTATCTTTTCAGTATTCATTTCATCGATATAGGATTTTAATATATCCATACCTTGGTCTATGGTTTCTGCAAATCTTTCTTCTTCTAAACTAATGACTTTCTTAATATAGTCTTTTTTCTCTTCTAATTCTTCATAAGCTCCCTTTGAACTATCAATAACTACGTTACAAAGTTCATTTAGAAATGTATCTGTGATTCCTAAAATTCTTCCATGTCTTGCAGCTCTTCTAAGAAGTCTTCTTAATACATATCCTCTACCTTCGTTAGATGGTAATATTCCATCTCCAATCATAAAGGTAATACTTCTTACATGGTCAGTTATTATTCTTATAGACACATCTAAATCTTTATTTTCGCCATAGGTTTTTCCAGCTTTTTTACAAACTGCACTTAAAACATCCTTAATTGTATCTACTTCAAAGATATTATCTACACCTTGCATTATAGTAGATATTCTCTCAAGTCCCATTCCTGTATCTATATTAGGATTTGTTAATCTCTCATATCCACCCTTACCATCTCCGTCAAACTGTGTGAAAACTAAATTCCAAAATTCAATTACTCTATCTTCATCACCAGCTTTAATAAATTCTTCAGTAGTTTCTATTTGCGGAAGATCTGATTTTCTATCATAGTGAATTTCTGTACATGGACCACATGGACCAGCACCATGTTCCCAGAAATTATCTTCTTTACCTAATCTAAAGATCCTACTTGGCTCTATATCAGTTTTCTTAGTCCAAATATCAAAAGCCTCATCATCTTCAAGATATATAGTTACATATAGTTTATCTTTAGATATTTTTAAAACCTCTGTTATATACTCCCAAGCCCATACTATAATTTCTTCTTTGAAATAATCTCCAAAAGAAAAATTTCCTAACATCTCAAAAAAAGTACCATGTCTTGAGGTTTTTCCTACATTCTCAATATCACCAGTTCTTATACACTTTTGACAAGTTGTTACTCTTTTACTTGGTGGCGTCTGAATACCAGTAAAATATGGCTTCAATGGAGCCATCCCCGCATTTATTAGTAAAAGACTCTTATCATTCTTAGGCACTAAAGAAAAGCTATTAAGTCTTAAATGCTCTTTACTTTCAAAGAACTTTAAAAAGCTTTCTCTTATTTCATTTAAACCCATATTATTCATATTACATTCCTCCTAATTCTTTCTAATAACAATGACTTTTATTCAATTTTTCTAAAATAAAATAAAAAAAAACTTCCATCCCTGAAAAGGGACGAAAGTTTTCCGCGTTACCACCCTAATTATACTAGATTAACTAGTATCTCTTAATTAATTATAGCTCCAAGACAGCTTCAATATGTTTCACTGAAAGTTTTCACCTACCACTTTCTCTCTGAAAGCTTCCCATATCTACTAATTCTTATCATAACTTCATATTTAATTGAAACTCGACTCACTGCGTTCGCTGAGTAAGTGATTCACATCAAATCATAGATTTGAGTTCTCTACTTAATTGAAACTCGACTCACTGCGTTCACTGAGTAAGTGATTCACACCAAATCATAGATTCTGGTTCTCTACTTATATGATAAATTATATTTAGCATTTCAGCAATTGTCAATAATTCTAAACTAAAATAAATAATAATCTATTTCTCCTACAACTATTTTAATCATTACCCATACTGGAATTACAATAATCATCCCTAAAATTCCACCTATACTTCCACCTATTATAAGTAGTAATAATATGGTTACTGGATGAGAATCTACAGTTTCACCTAAAATTTTAGGGCATATAATATCTCCTTCTAGCTGTTGAATTACAAACAACCAAAATATAACAATAACAGCTTTCTTAGTAGATGTTAAAAGTGCTATTAAAATTATTGGAATAGCTCCTATAACCGGCCCAAAATATGGTATTATATTAAACACTGCATTTACTAAAGATAATATTAAAGCATATTTTATACCACTTACCTTTAGTGCTATAAAGGTCAATATACCAATTATTCCACACAATTCAAACTGAGTTATTATATATCTTTCCATTACCTTATCCATATGATTTAAAGCTCTTCTAATGGCATATTTATTGCTAAAAGGCATATACTTCATGATTCCCTTTGAAATACTATCTCCGTCACTTAAAAAGAAATACACTAAAGTTGGTATTATAAATAACAATAACAAATTTTCAGCTATAGATACAATTTTTGATAAAAAATTCGATATAATTACCATAAGAGCGTCTTTGAATCTTTCATAGGAATTATATAATACTTCCTTAACGAAAGGACTATCAGTAACATATTTAATATCTCCAGTAATTCTTTCATAATAACTTTTCATCTCACCTATTACTTCAGCAAAATTAGAACTTTCATTATATATCCATGGAACTAAAATAGAAAATATTATAACTACAAATAATATAATAGATAGAATTACTATTAAAGCACTTAACTTTCTATTAAGTCCCCTTTCCATAAAGAACTTATGAAAAGGTCTAATACTATATGAAATTATAAAGGATATTATCACTACTCCTAAAACCTCAGTAAAAATAGGAAACTTCCACAATAAAAATATTATTATACCTATAATTAATAGAGCTATTGCTAACCTACCTAAGTTACTCCAATTCCAATCAATCTTTTTCATAATATACATCCTTATTAGTAGCTTTTTTCTTTCCTACATTAGGCATACATTCCAAAGCTATATTAGTGTTTTCAGCTGTATATAATATATAATCATCTCCTAGTATCAAGTATGGTTTTAATAAAATACTTCTACTTTTAAACATGCTGAATATATTATAATCTTTTACTGCAAGTCCTTTTATTTTAAAGTCATCATCACCGAATATAACCTCACTTACTAAACCTAATATATTAGAACATTTATCTATAACATGCATATTCAGAATACTTGAAAATTCTAAGTATTTATCCTTAACTATATTGTTAATTACTAGCTGAGACTTATAATATACTATATTCTCTTTTAGTACGTTAAACTCCTTACCCAATAATCTATATGGACTAATTTTAAATCCTATCACTTCCCCCTTATTAAAATCAACTAATAAATCCTTTATATATCCTATCTTTTTTCCTTGGATATTCATTACATCCATATAGATGTAATCTCTACTTTTAGCCATAAAATAAACTCCCTTCATAGGAAATGATATTTCTATCCTTGCCTATTTAAAGAGAGTTTATACTAATATTAATGTGGACTAAGTTATATAACCAAAAACATCATCTATTCATTGTCATATTTATCCTTCCACTTTTCAAGTCCATGAGATTCTCTATAGTTATTAATAGCCTTGTGTATAGTTTGTTCTGCAAGTACGGAGCAATGAATTTTAGAAGATGGTAATCCATCTAAAGCTTCTATAACAGATTCATTAGTAAGATTCCAGGCTTCTTCTAGAGTCTTTCCAATAATAAGTTCTGTGGCAATACTGGATGATGCAATAGCAGATCCACAACCAAAGGTCATAAATTTAGCATTTTTAATCACATTATCTTCTATAATTAAATATATCTTCATTACATCTCCACACCTTACATCTCCACATTCACCTATGCCATCAGCATCAGGTAAAGTGCCTACATTTCTTGGTGAATAAAAATGTTCTAGAACTTTATCACTGTAATCCATAAAAATCCCTCCTAGAATGACTTCAAGGATTGTCTTAAAGATTGCTAAACTTATATCAATAAATCTAGCTAACTCGCTTTAAGACAACCCTAAAATATTATTCAATCTTTTTATTGTACTTTAAAATTATATTTAATTTACTATTTTATAACTCTTTCAATAATTCCTCCACCAACAACAAGGTCACCTTGGTAGCAAACGACAGATTGCCCCTTAGTTATAGCCCGTTGAGGAGTTTCAAAGTCTAACTTAATATGATTTTCATCTAATTGAGTTAGTTTTGCAGGAGCTGGTTTAGCTGAATATCTTACCTTAGCCTCAACCATAATCTCTCCTTCTATTTTATCCATAGGAATTAAATTTATGTTTTTAGCAATAAGCGTAGTATTAAAAATTTCTGATTCTTCGCCTAAAACTACTTCATTTCTTTCTGGGATTATGTTAGTTACAAATACAGGTTTTCCAAGAGCAATTCCAAGACCTTTTCTCTGACCTATAGTATAATATACTATGCCCTTATGCTTACCTAAAATTTTTCCAGTACTATCTACAAAATTTCCTGGTACAACTTCTCTTCCACTAAATCTAGAAAGATAATTACCATGATTATTATCAGGTATAAAGCAAATTTCTTGAGAATCTTTCTTTCTAAATACTTCCAAACCTATTTTTTCAGCGATAGCCCTGATTTCTGTTTTAGAATAAGCTCCACAAGGCATCAAAGTATGTGCCAATTGATCTTGTGTTAGAGTATATAGCGCGTAGGTTTGATCTTTTCTATCATCTTCTGAACGCTTTAATCTATATCTTCCATCTTTGAAATCTATAGTAGCATAATGCCCAGTAGCAATATAATCAGCGCCTAGCCCTTGAACTTTTCTCAAAAATTCTTCAAACTTAATTTTTCTATTACATTCTATACAAGGATTTGGGGTTCTCCCACTAAAATACTCCTCTATAAAATTGTCTACTACATGCTCTTTAAAAGGAGCTTTAAAATTCATAACATAGAAGGGTATATCTAAAACATCTGCTACTCGTCTTGCATCATTAACTGCTGAAAGAGAACAACAACCACCTTCATTTTCTGCATATTCAGGATTATCTGGAGATAACTTCATCATTATTCCAGTTACATCATATCCTTGTTCTTTTAAAAGATATGCTGCTACAGAACTGTCAACGCCTCCACTCATCCCTATTACAACTTTTTTCTTCATCTAAGTATCACACCTATTCTCCATGAACTTGATCATGTATATCATCATGTTCTTCGTAATCCCAAGGCTGTAATCCTTGTTTCTCTCTGTAATCATTTATAGCTTTATGAATAGCTTCTTCTGCAAGAACTGAGCAATGCATTTTAACTGGTGGAAGTCCATCTAAAGCTTCTGCTACAGCTACATTTGTAAGTGTCCACGCTTCATCTAAAGTTTTTCCTTTTATTAGCTCTGTAGCCATACTAGAAGATGCTATGGCAGATCCACATCCAAAAGTCTTAAATTTACAATCTACGATTTTCTCATCTTCAACTTTTAAATAAACCCTCATTATATCTCCACATTTAGCATTCCCAACTTCTCCAATTCCGCTAGCATTTTCTATTTCTCCAACGTTTCTTGGGTTTGTAAAATGATCCATTACTTTTTCACTATATATCATAATTATTTGTCCTCCTTGTTAAAAAAACTTTTAATTTTTCCATTTAAGAAACTGTCATATAATGGTGACATATCTCTAAGCCTTTGTACTATTGCAGGTACAGTTTCTATTACATAATCTACTTCTTCTTCAGTTGTTTTAGCACCCATTGTAAGTCTTAATGAACCATGGGCAACTTCATGAGGAAGTCCTATAGCCAATAATACGTGAGATGGATCTAAAGATCCAGATGTGCAAGCACTTCCACTTGATGCACATATTCCTTTAGCATCAAGCATTAAAAGTACTGACTCTCCTTCTATAAATTCAAAACTAATATTTACGTTTCCTGGCAGTCTTCTATCTCCTACAGAACCATTAAGTTTAGAATATGGGATCTCTAGTAATCCCTTTATAAGCTTATCTCTTAAATAAGTTAATCTTTCTTTTTCTTCAGTTAAATTTTCCATAGCTAGCTCTATAGCCTTTCCTAATCCAACTATTCCAGCTACGTTCTCTGTTCCAGCTCTTCTGTTTCTTTCTTGAGCTCCACCATGAACCAAGTTGTGAATTTTTATGCCTTTTCTTAGGTATAAAACTCCAACACCTTTAGGACCATAAATTTTATGTCCTGATAGGGATAGTGCATCTATATCCATATTTTTAACATCCATATCTATATGACCTATAGCTTGAACTGCATCTGTATGGAAGAAAACTTTTCTTTCTTTACATATAGCGCCTATTTCTTTAATAGGTTGTACAGTTCCAATCTCATTGTTGGCAGTCATTATAGTCACTAATATAGTACTTGGTTTTATAGCATTTTTTAGTTCTTCTAATCTAATAGACCCTTCTTCATCCACATCCAAATAAGTTACTTCAAATCCTTGCTTTTCAAGATATTCACAAGTGTGAAGTACAGCATGATGCTCTATTTTAGTAGTTATAATATGATTTCCTTTATTTTTGTTGGCAAGTGCTATCCCCTTAATTGCCCAGTTATCCGCTTCTGATCCACCACCAGTGAAATATATTTCTGCTGGATCCGCATTAATAGCTTTTGCTATTCTATTTCTTGCTTTATCTATAGCTTTTTTAGTTTCCCTTGAAATCGAATATATAGATGATGGGTTACCATAAAACTCCGTAAAGTAAGGTATCATATCCTCTAATACTTCTGGTTTTGTGTATGTTGTTGCCGCATAATCCATATAAACTGTTTTATTCATTTAGGTTCACTCCTTTAATTTTCAATATGTTAGAATAATCGTCTACAATATCCTGTAAAGTTATTGCCATTGTTACAGAATCAATGCTATCCTTAATTTTTTTCCACACTATTCTAGTTGCGCAACAATCAATATTATTGCAGCCATCACTATCTAAGCAGGTTGAAATTTCGATAGGTCCTTCTAGCACCTCTAATACTTGGTATACTGTAATTTCTTTTGGATCCTTGGCTAGAATGTATCCTCCATTGGCTCCTCTTATACTCTTTATTAGCTCTGCTTTTCTTAACACAGAAAATAACTGTTCAAGATAATATTCCGAAATATTTTGTCTACTTGAAATACTCTTAATAGATATAGGGCTTTTTCCGTAGTTAATAGCTAGGTCAACCATAGCTTTAACCCCGTATCTTCCCTTTGTTGATAACTTCATAAAAATCATTCCTTAATGTTGAGTACTTTACTATGGTTTAATAATATCAAATCAGAGTATTTATGTCAACTATTCTTTTAATATCTGCACCAATAAAATATATCTTTAATATTATATAATAACAACTATTTAATTAAGGAGGTAAAAAATGAGTAACTTTAGGGATAATCCATATCGAGACTTAGTTTATGGAGTAGATATTAAAGTCCCATTGATAGATAAATCATATTGCATAGGTATCAATTTCGATAATGCAGCTACAACGCCTCCATTAAAATCTGTAATTGATGAAGTGGTAAATTTTTCTCCTTATTACTCCTCAATACATCGAGGAGATGGATATAAATCTCAGTTATCCACCTATATGTATGAAACTTCAAGGGAAATTGTGAAATTTTTCATTAATGATTATAGTGATATGATGGATGTTATATATGTGAAAAACTGTACTGAAGCTATAAATAAGCTAGCTGGTATATTAGCTAATCAAGATAAGGAGTCAATTATTCTATCCACTTCTATGGAGCATCATTCTAATGATCTACCATGGAGAAAAAATTTTGAAGTGAAATATATAGAAGTAGATGATGAAGGTTATTTAGATATGAATGATTTAAAGTCTAAACTAGAACAATATAATGGAAGAATTTCTTTAGTTGCAATAACCGGAGCTTCAAATGTTACTGGTATTAAAAATCCTATATATACCATAGCAAATTTAGCTCATAGTTATGGAGCTAAAATTTTAGTGGACGGAGCTCAACTGATTCCTCATAGTAAATTTTCTATAGGCCTTCAACTCCCTTTAGGACCTATTGACTTTGTTGCTTTTTCAGCACATAAGATGTATGCACCCTTTGGTTGTGGTGTATTAATTGGACCTAAAGATTTTTTTAATGAGTATGAACCTGACCACACCGGCGGAGGAACCATTAAATTTGTATCTCACGATAAAGTAATATGGACCGCTCCCCCTGATAAGGAAGAAGCTGGTTCCCCAAACCTTATTGGTTCAATAACTTTAGGTGCTGCTATAAATGAGCTTTCAAAAATTGGAATGTCTAATATAGATGAATATGAAAAATATTTAACTGTATATACTACAAAACATCTTCAATCTATACATTCAGTAAAAATATATAGTAATTATTCTGATTTTCAAAATAAAGTTAGTATTATTCCATTTAATATAGAAGGAATACACCATACTATAGTGGCTAAAATACTAGCCTATGAATTTGGCATTGCTGTAAGAAGTGGATGTTTCTGTGCTCATCCATATCTACAAAGGCTTTTAAAAATTCCTAAATCTATGATAGAAGAAATGACTCTTGCATCTAAAGATATTCAGCCTGGTATGGTTAGAATTAGTTTTGGTATTTACAATACAATAGATGAAATTGATAAATTCTTATATGCCATAAAGAAAATTGTAGATAATAAGGGTTATTACACAAAAAAATATAGCTCAATGAGAGGTGGCTTAATATAATTTATTAATGTTTTTAAAAATCAAAGCCTCCTCAAACCCGCATGAATAAAACAACTATTTAAATAGTTTTATATTTACCTAGTTTCCTATATAAATATTTATATAGGAAACTAGGTAAAGTTTTCATACTTTAAATAAAGGATTTTCAATTTAAATTAGATGATTAAATTTATAACAGTTAAAATCATACTAATTAAGAAGTTTATTTATAGCAGACACATCCTTATCCCCTCGACCTGAAAGATTTACTACTATGACTTCATTTTTCTGTAGGGTTTTTGCTAGTTTAATAGTATAGGCAATGGCATGAGCACTTTCAATTGCAGGTATTATTCCCTCTAACTTTGATAAAAGCATAAAAGCTTTTATAGCTTCATCATCTGTAATATATTTATAGTTTGCTCTACCAATCTCACTTAAAAATGCGTGTTCAGGTCCAACTCCTGGATAGTCAAGCCCAGGGGAAATAGAATAAGCTTCCTTAACATCTCCACTATCATCCTTTAATACAAGGGTATTCATACCGTGAATGATAGCCTCTTTTCCTTTTGTTATTGTAGCAGCATGCATTTCTGTTTCTACTCCAAAGCCTGCTGCCTCTACTCCAATAAGATTAACATCTTTATCTTCTAGGAAAGCTGTAAAAATTCCAATGGCATTACTTCCTCCTCCAACACATGCAACTACATAATTGGGAAGTTTATTTTCCTTTTCCAAAATTTGTTTTCTAGCCTCTTCACCAATTATTTTCTGAAATTCCTTAACAATTTTTGGATAAGGATGAGGTCCCACAGCGGAACCAAGGACATAAAAAGTATCTGAAATATTATTTACCCATTTTTCTAAAGCTTCATTCACTGCATCATTTAATGTTTTAGTACCACTAGTTGCTGGAGTAATTTTTGCTCCTAATATTTTCATTCTAAATACATTGAGCTCTTGTCTTTTTATATCTTCCTCCCCCATTACAATTTCACATTCCATTCCAAATTTTGCAGCTAAAGTTGCTGTAGCTACTCCATGCTGACCAGCTCCCGTTTCTGCAATTACTTTATTTTTTCCCATTCTTTTAGCCAATAGAATTTGTCCTAATACATTATTTATTTTATGTGCTCCTGTATGATTTAAATCTTCTCTTTTCAAATATACCTTAGGGCCTCCACAAAACTTTGTTAGGTTCTCAGCAAAATATAAGGGTGTTTCTCTACCACTATAATCCTTTAAATAGTAATTATACTCCCTCATAAAGTCCTTATCTTCAATAGCTTTTTCAAAAGCTTCTTCTAACTCATTTAAAGCTTTTTTCACCTCATTTGAAACAAATGCTCCGCCATACTTACCAAAATATCCTTTCATGATAAAATCTCCTTCTCTCCAAAATTATTTCTATAATTTTTATTAAGTATATTAAGTTTTGTTATTAATTCTTCGCACTTTCACTTCATACATACCACCACCTAAAACAATTCAAATACTTCCATACAACAATAAAAAGATAAAAAAACTCCGTCCTATAAAAATAGGACGGAGATACTTCCGTGGTGCCACCTAAATTGCCATTGATAAATACACTAATACAAATTTATCAATATGCCTCTTAATTTCAAGTACTTACATACTCTATCTACTGTAACGTGTAGCCTACGATATCAGGTACTCTCACCAATAATTTCCCCTTATTTCTCAAAGGTCCATTCATCTAATTCCTTCATGCTAGGATTCCACCATCCCCAACTCTCTTTATCAAAGCTAAATTAAACTACTCTTCCTTATCATCAAATTAAATTATATTTATTTTTACCATTGTATGTTTTTACTATTATATATTTTATAAAGTGGATATGTCAACACTATATTTAAAAGATTCTGTTGAAAATTACAGTGATAAAATATACAAACTATGTTGATACACCTTTACATTATTGCATAGAACTGTTTATTCTACGATATAAGTTATAACTTACATAAACTTTTAATGGAATGGCATATTTTAATATAATATGGATATATTTCTTTGTGAGGTGTTATTTTATGAATTTTATTAAATTTACAACTAAATCAGAAGTTACAACTTCAAAGCCTATAAGAAAAAAATTACTTTTTATTCTTTTTTTAAATATTAGTGATTTACTTTTTACTTGGCTCTTTGTGGGTAAGTACAGTGGTATATTTTACGAGGCTAATGCTATTGCAAAAGTCATTGTGACTAACTTTCCTCTATGTTTCTTTTTGAAAATATCTATAGTATTATTAGTTATCATTTACTGGAACTATAGGCTTAAAGGCGCAACCTTAAAAGGGCTTTTCATTTCAAATATCACTGCTAATTTAGTGCTTATAATGTATATATTAATCAATGTTCTTCACCTATTTAATCTCTTAGTTTTATTATATACAAAAGGATTACTATCTTAAATGCACTTATAACTAATTATCCATTTTTCATTACCATCCTCTACTTTTTATTTTATCATTGAATTTTTCATATAATTTTATCATATTAGGCTCATTACTATGTTTGTGAATTTCATCAATAGGAAGCCATTTAACACCACTATTTTCATCTTCTTTAATTTTAACTTTTTCCTCTTCATCAGCTTCTAGCAAATATGCAAGAGATAAATGAAGATGGGCTGAGACGTATTTACCTCTTTTAAAATGTCCAATAACCTCTATTATATCTAGAGATAATAGCTCTGGAGTAATGGCCCTTATATCTTCTACTCCTGTTTCTTCCTTTGCTTCCTTTATTGCTACATGAAGTAAATCTTCATCCCCATCAGCATGTCCACCTGTCCAACACCAAGTTTTATAAATATTATGGTGAATCATTAAAACTTTAGTTCTATTTTTATTAACAATATATCCTGAACTGGTTACATGAATTAATGGATTTTCTCTAGTTAACAAATTATTAAATTTACTTATACTTAATAAAGCTACATTTTTATCCTGTGACTCTTCCTCATTATGTGGAGTATAATTTTTTATATCTTCAATCCATCCCATGATTAACTCTCCTTTATAACACGCTATGATTTTAAATTTATATACTTAATAGTAACATAAAGGTTCAATACAGTGTAGAAATACTGCATTGAACCTATTATTAATCTAATTTTATATGGCAATATCCATTAGGATTTTTCTTTAAATACTTTTGATGATATTCTTCTGCTCTATAATAATTTTCTAAAGTTTTTACTTCTGTAACTATTTTCTTTATATAATTTTTCTGTATTTTTTCTATATTTTTTCGAATTATTTCTTCATCGAATTTATCAACATAATAAACTCCAGTTCTATATTGACTCCCTATATCATTTCCCTGTCTATTCAGTTCGGTTGGGTCTATTATTCCCCAAAATTTATTCAGTATTTCCTCTAAGGAAATTATATTTTCATCATAATCTATCACACATACTTCTGCAAAATATGTATTCCCATAGCACACATCTTCGTAGGTAGGATTTGTTGTTCTACCATTGGCATATCCTACTTCTGTATTTGTTACACCGTGAATTCTAGAAAAAAATTCTTCTACACCCCAAAAGCATCCTCCTGCTAATACAATCCTTTTCATCTTCTTAACTCCTTTATATTTTTCTTTAATCTATATTTTATATTACCATTACATATGCCGTATATTATTATTAAAGTCTTCATATAGATTCAATATAGATTCTATATTTTCCTTTTTAACATTTTCATTTTTCCCATATACTATTAATACCTTATATCCTACCTGTATCACATATTTATTATTAATAGCTATAAATTTATTAATCTTATCATCATTGTATTGAAGATTTCTCATATATAGTTTTTGACATAAAAGCGTAGAATGGATAATCAAATCCCTTATTTCATGAATCTGCTTATTACTTTGTAAAAATTCCATACTATCTTCTATAAGCTTTTTATTCAACCTAGCAATTTTATCTATAAGTTGTTCTACTCCATCCTTTAGTCTATATGGGAAAACAACTCTATTGACTATGACCACTACAGCTACCCCTATAATCACGTATACTATTCTATATAAAATCAATACATTTATATTTTCTGTTAAAGAGGCTATACATATAGATGCCATAGCTGCAAATAGTGATATTTTATAGTATTCCTTAAAGGCGTAGATAAGATAAAGAGATATAATTAAAATTCCCAAGGTAATTATTTGAGAACCTGCCACATTAATAAGTATACCTGTAAATAGAATTCCTAATATATTCCCTATAACTCTGTCTTTAGCCTTTTTAATGGTATCTTCATAATAAGGTTGCATAATAGACATTATTGTTATTGCTGCCCATATTATTTTATAAAATCCTAAAAACCCTCCTATTAGTAATGCTATAGTAAGAGTTATTGCCATTCTAATAGCAAATTTAAACCTTATAGTGTTAGGTCTGAAATATTCTTTAAAGGTTACTCTAGTTTTATCTATGTCAGCTCTAGCCCACTCTTTATATACCTTATTAGAACCTGTTTTTTCTATGGAGTTCAATTCTTTAATACTACCAAGAAGATTTTCTAGTATTATAGATATCTCTAAATGATATTCCTCACCTTTACTCCACTCTTTTATAAAGTTATCAGTAGATTCTTTTATAGTTTGAAATTCTATATTATCTTTACATAACTCTATTATTGCTTCTACTATTTCTTTTAATTTTTCTACATATTCCTTAGAAATACTTAGATTTTTAATACCTCTATACAATTGAATTATATATAAATTAAAGTATTCTACATTAATAAATATTTGAAATTGAACCTTTCCTAAATTAGTGGTCAAATATCTTCTATGCCTTGTTACATATACTTTATAAGCAATATCTCTCATTATTTTAGAACATTTATCTTCTATGGTATGATCATACTCTTCCTTTAAGATATTTATAAATTGATTATATATTAAAATAAAAGCCTCTTCCATGCTTTTTCCTAAAATGGATCTTTCATTTACTCTATTTATATAACTTGCCCCTACTACTATTAAAACTCCAAATATTACAGATAAAATCCTAAAAGGAAGTTCTCCTAATGATACCTGTGCATATTGAGTAAATACATATAGCATTATAAAGGGTTTGTAAAAAGTTAAATCATAGGGCGATACGATAGTATACATTATAAGAAAAATAGCAAAAAAGTTTATAGGTATGCCCCAAAATATATTCATGGATGAAAAATATGCTGTTAAAACAATAACTAAATCAATAAGGATTATTTTAATTGCTTTGTTAAAGGTCTTAACCTGAAAATTTTGCCTTCCCATAACTGTTGAAGTAAGGGCTATTGGAAAAGCAATCATTATATTCTTTATTCCAAATAATATACCTACTCCAAATAGAGTTATTACAGCTACAGAGCCATGCTTTATCATGGAATATGTATTTATATTGAATTTCTTTACTAGTTTATTATACATGACACTAACATCCTTATTATACATATTTATATACTTATTATTAGCTAATTTAATTTAGGTATTCTATATAATATCCTAGTATTTATCTACTTGTTATATATCATGCTCTATTTCATTAAGTCTATAACCTCTTCCTCAGTAAGATACCTCCACATACCTTCTTCTATTCCTTCTATATTTATAGAACAAATTCTTATTCTTTTTAAATCTACCACATTATATCCTAATGCCTTACTCATTCTCCTAATTTGTCTATTTAGTCCTTGAGTTAATATAATTTTAAATGTACATTCATCTACTTTTATGATGCTACAAGGTCTAGTTTTTTCTCCTAGTATATATACTCCTGCAGACATATTCCTAAGAAAATTATCATCTATAGGTTTATCTGCTTTTACTTCATATTCCTTTTCGTGGTAATTATCTGAATTTAATATTTTATTTGCTAGGTCACCATCATTAGTGATGAGAATTAATCCATGAGATTCTTTATCTAATCTTCCTACTGGAAATATATATTCTTCATAGTTTATAAAATCAATGATGTTATTTTCCACATCACTAGCTGCAGTGCATGTAACTCCCATGGGCTTATTAAAAGCTATGTAAATTTTCTTTTTAGCTATGATAGGCTTATCATCAATTAGAATTTCATCCTCTAGTTCTACCCACTGCCCAGGAATAGACAGTTCTCCATTTACTTTTACTCTTCCTTCTTCTATAAGCCTATTAGTATCTTTTCTTGAGCAAATTCCAAGATTACTAAATAATTTATTAATCCTCATATGTTGTCCTTTCCTTTGTCATACTAATATTTATTAAATAAACCAAACAAAAAAATATGATTACTATATATTTAGTATAGCAATCATATTTAAACAATTATATCATTTTATATTTATATTTTTCTAAAGTTTTTTAATGAAATATCAAAGGCTTTTACAGAATGCGTTAATTCTCCAGAGGAAATATAATCTACTCCTGTTTTGCCGTAGTCTGTAACAGTATCTAAGGTGATGTTTCCTGAGCACTCTGTTAATGTTCTTCCATTAATTAGTTTAACCATATCCCTTGCTAAGTCTGGACTCATATTATCAAGCATAATTATATCGGCCCCTGCTTCTAGAGCCTCCAAAACCTGATCTTTAGTTTCAGTTTCAACTTCTATTTTTCTTACAAAAGAAGAATTCTTTTTAGCAAGCTCAATGGCTTCCTTTATACCACCTGCATATCCAATATGATTATCTTTAATTAGTATTCCATCGGATAAGGAAAATCTATGATTTACTCCTCCTCCAATTTTAACTGCATACTTTTCAAGAGCTCTTAAATTAGGTGTAGTTTTTCTAGTATCTAGTATTTTTGTATTAAGTCCCTCTAGCTTATTTACATATTTGTTAGTTAAAGTAGCAATACCACTCATTCTTTGAAGTAAATTGAGGGCTATTCTTTCTCCTATTAATATATTGCCTGCGTGTCCTGTTACTTTACCAATAACCATAGTATTCTTAACTAGATCTCCATCTTTAACAAAGAGATTCACTTCAACTTCTCCTAAGATTTCAAATACCCTTTTAAAAATATCTAATCCACAAATTATCCCATCCTCTTTAGCTATTAAATCAACCTCAGCTCTTTCTAGGGGCGAAACTATGGCTGATACAGTTACATCCCCATAGGGACTATCTTCTTTTAAAGCCCTCTTAATAATATCATCAACAATTAAAAAGTTTAACATATTCACCATTTACCTTTCCCTTCAAATAACTAATAAACTTATACTTATATTCTTCATTTGCATTTTTAACATCACTTATAGCCTTAAGATTAATTCTTTCAACTAATTCTCCACTTAGTTTATCATCACCTTCATCTACAAGTAAATTAATATGCTGTGCTGCCTTTCTACTGAAAACTAAGCCCTCTAATAAAGAATTGCTAGCTAGTCTATTGCTACCATGTACCCCAGTACAACTAACTTCTCCTATAGCATATAAATCTTTCATAGATGTTTTTGAATTCAAATCAACCTGAATTCCTCCCATGCAATAATGATGAGCTGGAGCAATTGGTAATAAATCCTTCTCCATCCTATAACCACGTTTTAAACATTGCTCATAAATATATGGGAATCTATGTATTAAAAACTCCTTAGATTTATTAGTCATATCTAAAAAAACATAGGGTGTTTGTGGAGTCTTGCATATTTCCTTTAAAATCTCTCTTGAAACTATATCTCTAGGTAGTAAAGGATTTACAAATTTCTCTCCCAATGCATTTCTTATTACTCCCCCTTCTCCTCTAAGGGATTCTGATAGTAATAACTTTCGCCCCCTTACTTCTTCTTCATATAATGCAGTGGGATGAAGTTGAAGATAGGATATATCCTTCATAAGAATATTATGCTTTAATGCAATGCTAAGTCCATCACCTGTGATAGTTTCTATATTTGTTGTAGAATTAAAAATCCCCCCAATGCCACCAGTAGCTAATACTGTAGCCTTAGCATTAATAGGTATAATCTCACTTGAGTGTTCTATAATTCCACCTATACATCTATTTTTATATTGAATTATATCTAGTAATGTAGTGTCTTCCAATATAGTTATATTTTCTTTACTAGAAACATAATTTATTAGTTTTTCAATTACTTCCTTACCTGTTTCATCTTTAGAATGCACTATTCTAAACTTACTATGACCACCTTCTCTAGTATAGTTTAATTCATCAATATCCTTATCAAAATCTACTCCCAAACTCAATAATCTATTAATATTATCAGTAGAATTTTCAACTATCTGAGTAACAGCCTCCAATTTATTTTTATAATTGCCAGCTTTTAAAGTATCCTCTATAAAAGCTTCCTTGTCTCCAATATCCCTTAGGGTTGAAATGCCACCTTGAGCTAAATAACTGTTGCAATCTCTTAGCTTATTTTTAGTTATTATTAAAACTCTAAGATTATCCTTTAAATTACAAGCAGTATAAAGGCCTGCAATACCTGTCCCTATAATGAATACATCATATTTTATATTCATTTTACTTATTAGATAGAAGATGCATATTTTCTAAAGATTTATGAGCTTTCAATCTTAGCTCCTCTTCAATATGCACTTCAAACTCCTCATTAATTAAGCAATTATATAGATCTTTCATTGATATTTTTTTCATATTGGGACAAATCATTCCACTTTCTATAGGGATAAAGGTTTTATTGGGACTTTTTTCTTTCATCTGATAAAGAACGCCTTCCTCTGTTACTACTATAAATCCATTAGTTCCATCTTGAAAACTATAATCTATAAGTTCAGAAGTACTTCCTATAAAATCTCCCAAATCTCTTACTTTTTTAGAGCACTCTGGATGAACTAGTACCTTAAAATTTGGATATCTATTCTTTAAAGTTAAAACCTCTTCCTCTTCAACTCTCTCATGAACTGGACAAAACCCATCATAAAGTATAAACTTCTTGTTCTGTATATTTTCTTGCAAATAACTACCTAGATTTCTATCTGGAAGGAATATTATTTCTTCTTCCTCTATGTTATTTAAAATTGCCTTAGCAGAGGATGATGTAACACAAACGTCAGATAACGCTTTAATATCTCCATTTGAATTTATATATGTTACTACCTTTGCTTTAGGATTTCTTAATTTCATAGCTTTTAATTTATCTACTGTAGCCATATCTGCCATTGGACATGTAGTATCATTTACTGGAATTAATATTCTTTTATTAGGTGATAATATTTTGGCACTCTCAGCCATAAATTTTACTCCACAAAATACTATTATATCTTTAGAACTTTCCATAGCTTTCTTGCTTAAAAAATATGAGTCTCCTACTATGTCTGCAACTTCCTGTATTTCTGCTTTTTCATAAAGATGAGCTAAAACTAAAGCATTCTTCTCTTTTTTTAACTTTAATATGTCTTCTTTTAAACCCAAATTTTACACACCTCCGTCATGTAACTATACATCTGTATATACACCTAGTATAGCACCATCTTGGAGCTTGTCAATAATATGTGAAGTTATATTAGAAAATATTTATATAAATTTTCCTCTCCCTAGTGCTTCTTATAATAATTGAATAACCTAGTTTTATTTATGAATATGTTATATACTATTAATACATTTCTAATTGTTGTAAAAATATAGATATATTTGAAAATGAAACGGAGGAATAACTTTGAGTACTCAAATTATAATTGTTTTAGTTTTGAATTTTATAATTGCCATAATAGGAACATTAGCTTACTCTGTAAGACTTGTAGGTGTTAGAACAGGTAAAATAGCAATAACCTTTGCTGTATTTAATATATTATCTTTAGTATCAAGAACAGCCTTAACCTTCCAAGCTCCTTTACTAACAAAGTTTGTTGAGAATAGTGCAGGTGGAAATGATGTATTAAACCTTTTTAAGTTAATTATAATAGTTTCTGGTATAGCTACCATAGTAGGCGCCTTTTTAATTCCTACTTTTCAAAGATTATTTTATAAAGGTGTCATCCGATTTTCTATTGATAAATCTATACCCAAGCTAATTATGCACAGTTTTTCAAAGGCAGGTGTCCATTATATGAGGGACTGTATTTCAATTCCAGTGAAAGAAAGTGTAACTAAGATTAATTTTAAAAAGTTACCTTTAAAAATAATAATTTATAATATAATTGCAGTTGCAATATTAACTGTAGGAGCCTTAGCACCAATTTATGCTGGTACCATAGTTCCTGATTTAAGGGCAACTTGTATAACCCTATCCTCAGTAATAAATGGATTTGCTACAATCCTAATGTCTATTTTTATAGATCCACAACTATCCATTATGACAGATGATGTAATAGACGGTAAGTGTCCTGAAGAAGATTTTCGTAGCTGTGTTATTGCCATGATAGGAAGTAAAACTATTGGAACCTTCGCTGCTCTTCCACTACTTATACCAGCTTCTTATATAATAGTATTGGTAGCTAAAATTCTTTAATTTCTCAATGTAAAAATAGCTAGGCTTGTATGAATATAACCCTAGCTACTTTACATCTTTAGAGAATTTATTTTATTTTTTTGTACCATAAGATATAAGGGTACATGGCGTTTGAATAATATATGCACTATCTTTATTACTCATAACATATTCCCCTATTTTTGATTCACCATCTACGAATACATTAGCTTCCTGCTCACTTAATCCTCTATTAATCAAAGAATTTATATAGTCAACCTTCTCATTCTCTGATAGCTGTTTATTCCAATTCCAAGCAGCCGTAATTGCATCGAATTGTTTATCATGTTCTTCTTTATTACCATGGGGATTAATAAATTTAACCCTATCATTCATTCGCACATCAACATTATGTAATCCTAACTCTTGCATAATTTCAGGAATTTTAACACCAACTCTATAATCTCTACCTCCATTTTCTAATTCCTTCTTATACATTTTTCGATGTAAATGTATAATTCCAAGTTCAGTGTAATCTAATCCACTAAAATATTGACCTGTCTTTTCTATTTCTAGATCTGCTTCCATACAAACAACTAAACCACCACTTACAACTGATTGTATCATTTTATCAAGAATATTCTTTGTATTTGGAATATGTCTTAATGCTGCTTGCGATATAGCTAAATCATAATCTTCAGTTGGTATGTACTCATTCAAGTCTGCCTTTATAAATTTTGTTATATATCCTGAATTTGCAAAAATCTCTTTTGCATCATCTAAGAGAGTATCACTAATATCAATACCTGTATATGTACTTCCTTTAGGTAATATGGGCAATAATAGTAATCCAACATATCCAAAGCCACACCCAAAATCAATGATATTTAAAGGCTTATTAATTTTCCAAACCTTCTCTACAAGGAATTCTATATAGTCATCATTACACCATCCAGTACGTATAGCTTTTAAAAAATCTAATCTCCCATTCCAATATGATTCATTCACAATTTCCCCTCCTTAATATAATAAAGATAATATTACCTGTTCTGTCTACTCAACAAGCTCCTCAAATTATTTCTTTTAAAAAAGATTTTCTATTACATATAATTGAAATTTATAGTTTATATGGTAACATATTCTATTATAAATATCTATACATTAAAAAGAAACTACTTCAAATTCTATTTATTTTGAAGTAGTTTACTATACTAATATATTATAAAATTTAAATTTTTTATTAATTTCCTTTAATCATTTTTTTACTACCAGAATAGGTTGCTAAGAAGTATCCACCATAAACTATTACTAATACCACCGATGCAACTACTATATGATCCACCATGCTTGCACCTCCAAATATAGCTACTATATCTGAAGCCAATTTTAATCCTACTATAGAGTGAACTATAGCTAAAGATAAGGGCATCATAAAGTAAATTGCTACTTGGGTTAATACAGAGTGATTTATCATAGATTCATCTACTCCAACTTTTCTTAGAAGATTATATCTTTCTGTGTTATCTGCAGATTCTGATAACTGTTGAAGGGCTAGTACTGCTGCTGAAGTAATTAGGAATATGATTCCCATGTATATGGCAAGGTATGATGCTAAAGCTCCTAGCCCTGTAGACTGCTCCTTAATCTCTTCCTTAGTAATATATCTAGTATTTAAATCATCATTGCCACTATATTCTCTAATATTAACATCTAAAGCTTCTCTTATCTCACTACCATCCCCACTATAGTTTAAATTCAAATATCCCCTAGTGGGAGTTAGTCCCTCTACTATAGAATCCTCTACTAAAAATACACAAATATTTTGCTTCATCATAGAAGAATAAGTTACCGCCTCTAAAACATTACCATGATATGGTTTTAGTTTATTACCACCTATAGTAATTTCTTTTCCACTATCTACAGTTTCTTGTAAACTTTTAATCATATCGCTTATATCACCAAAGACCGCATATTCTCCATCCTTAAGTTTTACTTCTTCTCTATTTAACATTTTCATTATTTTATTAAAATCCGATACCTTCATAACACTAATTGGTAAATTCTTAAATACAGGATAATATTTATTTCCATCTTCTAAGCTTTTTTTACTTAAAAAATCTCTATAGTTAACTCCACTATCATATTCCTTATAGCTTACATAGTTATCTTCATATTTTGATATATCTACATTATATTTTTTTAACACAGTGTCTATATCTTCTCCTTCATTGTCCCAAAAGCTCATATCGAATTGAGTTAAATCCTCAATTTCAGTATTCATAGCGGTACTAATTCCAAGTCCTCCTGAAAGAGTACATATAGCTACAAATAGCATCAAACATATAAAGGTCATAGATATAAAGGTAGTGTTAATTTTACTATTTATTTGTCTTAACACAAACATATTTAAATTTCTTAAATAAAACTTCTTACTGCTTTGAACTACCTTGAGTAAGAATCCTGCAAGGGAAAAGAAAAATAGAAAAGTTCCTACTGCTCCAAGTGCAATGGCTATTAATATATTTTTATCAAAACTAGATATTCCATTTTTAAGCACTATGTAATATCCACTGCCTATGGTTATTACACTAATTATAAATATAACTACAGAAGTCCATATGTTTTTTATTTTCATTTTTTCATTAAACTTAGCAGAAGTTAATAGATTAATTAGTTTTACTTTTCTTACTATAATGGAATTAAAAATAAGAATTATAAGGTATATAACACCGAAACAAAGAATAGTTTTTATAAAGGCATCCATAGAAAATATAAATCTAAACCCTGTTAAATCCACTTTAAAAAGTTTTGCTGTAACTACAGATAGTCCTTGTGATAAAAATATTCCTAATATAAGACCTAATGCTAAAGAAATTACTCCTATCATCATAGTCTCTATAAATAATAGGGAGGATAATCTAGAGTTTTCCATACCTAAGGTCATATAAACTCCAAATTCCTTTTTTCTTCTTTTAATTAAGTAATTATTGGCATAGACTATCAAAAATCCTAATATAAAGGAAATAAATATTGATGCCACTCCCATAATTTCACTTATTAGGTGAAACATATTTTTATGCATTTCACTAACTTCCATTAAAATACTTTGAGCTTCAATGGAGTTAAAGGTGTAAAATATACATACCCCAAATACTAAAGTTAAGAAATATATAGTATAATCCTTAAAACTTCTTTTTAGATTCCTAGCAGCTAATTTAAAATACATCTCTTTGGTCACCTCCAAGTAGAGTTACCACTTCAATTATCTTATTAAAGAATTCCTTCCTTGAATCCTTTCCTCTAATTAACTCGTTAAATATCTTACCATCCTTTATAAATAGAATTCTACTAGCATAGCTAGCTGTAAAGGCGTCATGAGTTACCATCATAATAGTAGCTCCTAAATTAGTATTAAGCTCCTCCAAGCTTTCTAGTAACATCTTTGCAGATTTTGAATCTAAAGCACCTGTAGGCTCATCTGCAAGAACTAAAGATGGATTTGTAATTATAGCTCTAGCTGATGCGACTCTTTGTTTTTGACCACCTGACATTTCATAGGGATATTTATTTAAGACTTCCTCTATATTTAAACTCTTAGCAACCTCTTCAACTCTTCTATTAATCTCTTTGTGATTTACCTTTCCAATAGTTAGTGCTAATGCAATATTTTCATAGGCAGTTAAGGTATCTAAAAGATTAAAGTCTTGAAATATAAAACCTAAATTTTCTCGTCTAAATCTAGCTAATCCCTTAGAATTTATTGAAGTTACATCCTTTCCTTCAATATGAATATGACCACTAGTTACCTTATCTATGGTGGATATACAGTTTAATAAAGTTGTTTTTCCACTACCGGAAGCACCCATTATTCCTATGAATTCTCCCTCTTCAACAGAGAAACTAATATTATTTATGGCCTTAGTTATATTACCATTACTTCCATAGTACTTTTCTATATTACTCACTTTTAATACTTCTTTTTTCATCTTCTTTCCTCCTGTTCTCTATACCTATATATTACATGTATAGAAAATATCCATCCATAGAAAAACCTAACAGAAATCTTACATTTTTGTTAGGTTAATCTTTTAATATGAACATTTTATTTATAGGAAATAAGATAGATACTGTAGTACCTTTATAAGTTTTAGACCTTATCTTTATACCAAGCCCTAATTTCTCGCAGAGATTTTTACAAAGATATAAGCCTATTCCTGTAGATTTTCCAAAGATTCTTCCATTTTCTCCAGTATACCCTTTTTCAAATACTTTACCAATAGAGCTTTCGCCAATACCTATACCATTATCTTCTATGCTTAAAATAATGTCCTCTTCCTTTTCTATGCAATATATTTTAATAGTATCTTGGTTTTTATGCTCTTCACCTAATGAGTTTTCTCTACTACTCTTAGGGAATTTCATATATTTAATAGAATTTGATATAATCTGATTTAATATAAATTCTACCCATTTACTATCTGCATAAACGATTTTATCTACATTACCAATTTCAATTTTAATTCCTTTTTCAATAAGGACTCTAGCATTTTTTTTTATTGTTGCATTAATACAGTTTTTAAGACTTATCTCTCTAATCATATAATCCTTCTCTATATTATTACTTCTAGTATAAAAAAGAGCTTGTTCTATATAATTTTCTACCTTATCTAAATCTTCCTCTATGCTCTTTGTAATTGGAGATGGGTTATTTTCTATGGTTAATCTACTAGAGGCAATAGGTGTTTTAATTTCATGAACCCATAGCTCTATATAATCTTTATACTCACTATTTTTAATGGTTAATGTAGATATTTCATCATTCATAGCCTTATCTGTCTCTTGAATTACTTCATATAAAATTCTTCCCTCTAAGAAGTTAGGCTCCTCTATAACTTCAGAAATAAGATATTTCTTATCTAGATTATTTAAGCCTTGCAAAAGATTATTATAAAATTTTCTTTTTGTAAAATAATCATATATATAAAACAGGGATGAGCCTATAAAATTCAGAACCTCCACAAAAAAAATGGCATATATATCTACCTTTAATGCTTTTAACAATATTCCTGTAAATAGAAAAATTATTGCATTTATAATCAAAAAAACAATTTTTTCTTTTATATACTCTTTAAAACTCATTAAAATTTCCTTCCTTTAGTTTTAATTTATCCTAATGTTTTAACCTAAAATATACCCTTGGCCTCTTTTAGTTTGTAAATAGTCAACAGCTCCTATTTCATCTAATTTTTTTCTTAGCCTATTTATGTTTACAGTTAAAGTATTATCATCTACAAACTCATCAGATTGCCATAGACATTTCATAAGTTCATCTCTGGATACTATTTTTTCTTTACTTTTAATTAATGTATATAGAATTTTACTTTCATTTTTAGTTAATTCTTGTTTTTTATCCTCAAACTCTATTTCACTAGTAGAAAGATTATATTTAAGTCCTCTACAAGGAAAAATCTCCATATCACTACTTCTATACGTTCTTCTAATAATTGATGCAATTCTAGCTAATAATATTTCAGTATTATATGGTTTAGTAATAAAATCATCAGCCCCTAGATTCATACTCATTAATTCATCCATATCACTATCTCTACTAGTTACAACAATAATAGGCACACTAGAAGTTTTTCTTATTTCTCTACATATATAGTAGCCATCATAATAAGGTAAATTAATATCTAACAATACTAAATTAGGTTCTGCCTCTAAAGCCTCCTCTACTATGTTCTGAAAATTATCAGAGGTTATAATGTCATACCCATATCTATTTAAAAAAGTACTTAGCTCTCTTCTAATCTTTTCTTCATCTTCAATAATAAAAATCTTTTCTTTCATAAGTTAACCACCTCATCTATGATTATATGTATTTTGGTTTATTTTAACAAAATCTATTATATTTTTTCAAAGAAAATTTTTATCTTATTCTAAGCTTTCCATACTCTCTTAATATCTATTATACTTTTTATATCATTAGTTTCAAATCTCAATAAATATACATCTGGATTACTTAAATTTTTCCAAAAATCAAAACCTGAAACCTTATCAAAGTACCTCATTATTAAAGAAAATAACTCTCCATGGGTTACTATTACTACATTTTCCTCTTCCAACTTTAAAATATCAGTTAAAGCTTCAATGGCCCTTTTAGTAGCTTCATTTGAAGATTCTCCTCCATGAAAGGTTATATCCATATCTTCATAGGCTGCTAATAAATAAGGTGTGTAATCATCTACCACATAAGGTATCAATAACTTTTCTCTCACTCTTTCATCAATATTTACTTCTAACCCTAAATGCTTTGCAAAAGGTGTTATTGTCTTTATAGCCCTTACATAGGGACTAGATACTATATGCTTAATACTATACTTTAGTAAATAGTCCTTTAATTCTAATGCTTGATCTATACCAACCTCTGTTAACTCTGCCTCAGCTGGCTGTCCAAATGCCTTACAATGTCTAATTAAATAAATGTTCTTCATGCTATCTCTCCTATATTGTCATTTAAAATTACTTATTCTCATCTATTAAAATTTGAATTTGTCCTAAAGCTTTTTCCTCTTTGTCTATCCCGCATCTTGTCATTATGTATATCTCATAAAAACTTCCACTAACTATTATATTATTTTTTTCAATATACTCAACTAACTTTTTGTAATATTTACTTGTATCTTTATAATCATCATCAAAATTTATTGTAATATGATTTCCTGATTTTAGTGTAATTACTTTCTTTTCATCTATATCCATGTTTTCATTTATACTTATCATTAAATTATTATAAGTTAACTTTTCTTGATTTTTAAAGTCTTCATAGGATGTTGGAAAAACTAACTCTTTATTAGTGCTTCCATACTTTTTTTCAATATATCCTAAGGTTTTAGATAGATTTATTTCAAATTCTTCTGTATATCTATGGGTATTACTATATTTTATAAATTTTCTTTCAGTACAATATTTTATAAAAGGCTCATTTATTCCCTCTTTTAATACTGTTTGAATTCTATCCTCTAAGAAACATATATTATTTTTTATGCTATCTAACTCTTTTATCTTTTCTTCTACTATTTCTTTTTGCTTTGTTATTATATCTAAAATAGAGTTAATGGAAGTGTAATTATTCACTAGTATTTTTATTTCATCTAGAGATAACCCCATAGCTTTACATTGTTTTATCAAATCTAAAATTATAAAGTGTTTTACTGAGTAGTATCTATACTTACTCTTTTCATTTACATAGGCCGGCTTTAACAATCCAATTTTGTCATAATGCCTCAATGTTTGTATAGAAATATTATGTAATTTAGATACTTCACCAATTGAAAATCTTGTATCCATATACTCTCACCCCATTATTATTATATCCTAAATTTCAAAAATAGGCTGTCCAAAACCCTTAAATTTTGGACAGCCTTCTACTATTCTAAATTTTATGCACTTAATACTTCTTTAGTAGATACTCTTATATTAGCCACTATACTTATAGTTATAAATGTAAGGCTTTCCGATAATATTGTACCTGCCCAAATTCCATTCGCTCCAAAGACTTTATAAAGTATCATTAGTGAAATTGGCAAGTATATAACAGACCTTAAAAGACAACTTAAATTTGAGTACTTTGGCATCTCTAAGGCTTGGAAATAAACTAATGTATTTAAATTTATTCCAACGGCAAAATAACTTACACTTGCTATTCTAAGTGCTATATATGCAAGATTTGCAATTACAGGATCTGCTGTAAATATACCTATAAGTGCTGGACCAAATATAAAACATATTATAACAGAGAAACCACTAATTATTGTTGAAGATATACATGTTATCTTGAAAAATCCTAGCATTTGTTCTCCATCTTTTTTACCAAAATTATAGCTTATTAGAGGTTGTACTCCTAAAGTCAAGCCATAAAGAACCATATATATATTTGTTGTTATATAGTTAATTATACTATAGGCTGAAATTCCTTTTTCTCCAAGAAACATAACTAAAACAATATTATGTATTAATACCATTATTGAATAACTTCCTTGAGCAAAAAAGGACGGAAATCCTATTAAACAAAATTCTTTTAAATCCCTTTTATTTATTTTTACATTACCAAAGGTTAAATAACCTTTTTTCATAATAAAATGTGGCAATAACACAGATACTGTAATAATTTGACCAAGACCTGTAGCTATTGCAGCTCCCCTTATACCTAATCCAAATTTAAATATAAATATATAATCTAAGATAATATTAGTTATTGCTCCTGCAATTGTTGATATCATGGCAAGCTTTGGCCTTCCATCATTTCTTACAAAACTACTTAGTACTATTCCTATCAAGTTAGGGATACAAAAGATTGCATAAAATCTTAAATATTCCACTGCTAATCCTTTTAAACTAGTTGTTGCTCCTAAAATAGTTACTATCTGTTCTGTGAATATAATACAGGTAATACTTATAATACCGCTAGCTATTAAAAGAAACTTAAATACTTGTCTAAAAATAATTACTGCTCTATCTATATTCTTTGCACCTATGTTTTTAGACACTAAAGTTCCTCCACCTATAGCAAACATTGAAGCAAGTCCAAATAACATCACTGTAAAGGGAAGTACAATATTTACTGATGCCAATGCTAAATCCCCGACACCTTGCCCAACAAATATTCCATCTACTACTGTATATAAAGATGATATGAACATTGCAAGGGCAGAAGGTACTGCATATTTAAAAAACTCTTTCAATCTATTCTCTTTTCCCATACTTTATTCTCCTTTGTTTTTTATACTACCTTATACATAATAAAGTCTATCCTTAGTATAGAGTCAATAGTTTTTTTCATATATATCCATAAATCATATATCTATCTAATGAATAGATTGTTATTATCTTTAGAAAAGGCTGCAGTAAAGAAAAAGATTTCATAAATAATCAAAGAATATTAGTAAACAGCATATATTATAATCACTTATCATTTAATATGAAAAAATGCATTAGTGAACTTTAATGTGGTTGATAATTTTCTAAACACATAATAGCAATTTTTATATTGCAATAAAAAATAAAGATGATTTCAAAGTGCATAATTACTTCAAAATCATCTTTATTTACTATTATAACCTAAAAAATCTTAATATATTTAAATTCACTTTCCAATATTCCAGGTATAATTTTTCTTATAATTCTTTTTCAAGCATAGCCAAAAGTTCATCAAATCTATTAATAGTATCTTCTAAAGGCTTTGGTGTAGTCATATCTACCCCAGCTTTTTTTAGTATTTCAATTGGATAGTCACTACATCCAGCTTTTAAGAAGCCTTTATATTTTTCAACTGCCTCTTCCCCTTCATTAAGAATTTTTTCATAGAAAGAGTTAGCTGCTGCAAAACCTGTTACATATTGATATACATAGAAATCTCTATAAAAATGAGGAATCCTTGCCCATTCAATGTCAATTTCACTATCCACCACCATAGTATCTCCAAAGTAGTTAACATTTAAGTCATGATAAATCTTGCATAAATCATCACTAGATAAAGCTTCACCCTGCTCCATTTTTTCATGGACAATCATTTCAAACTCTGCAAACATGGTCTGTCTGAATACAGTAGTTCTAATTCCTTCAAGTTGTTGATTTATTAAATATAATCTTTTAGCTTTATCTTCTTCATTTTTTATTAAATAGTCTATTAATAAACACTCATTAGTAGTAGATGCAACCTCAGCACAGAATAATTCATAATCAGCATATGTATATGGTTGATTATTTCTTGAATAATAGGAGTGTATGCTATGCCCCATTTCATGAATTAAGGTAGACACATCATTCACTTGATTTTTATAGTTTAATAAGATATATGGCATAGAGGTATAGCTACCACTAGAGTAAGCTCCGCCTCTTTTTCCCTTGTTCTCATAAACATCAATCCAACCTTCTTTAACACCTTTACTAAAGATATCAATGTACTCTTTCCCCATTGGCTCTAGAGCTTTTTGACAAAGAGCTACTCCTTCTTCAAAAGCTATATTAAACTTTGGTGCATCAATAATTGGCACATATAAATCATACATATGAATTTCATCTAAGTTAAGTAATTTCTTTTTTAACTCTACATATCTATGAAGGGAATCTATTCTTTTATTCACTGTGTTTACTACATTTTTATATACTTCCACAGGAATTTTATTAGGTTTTAAAGATGCTTCAAGACAAGAGTTATATTTTCTAATTTTACTTTCAAAAATAAAGTTCTTAACAGAAGCAGTATAGGAAGTTGACACGGTATTTTCATAATTCTTATAAGTTTTAAATAGAACCTCAAAGGCTTCTTTTCTGACTTTTCTGTCTTTACTTGTGATAAATACTGAATAATTTGAAGCTGTAAGCTCTACTTCGTTACCATCTTCATCCTTTATTTTTGGAAAGGTTATATCAGCATTAGTAAGCATAGTGAATATATTACTTGGCGCACTTAGACAATCACTAACATTTGCTAATATATTCTCTTCTGCTTCACTTAAAATATGAGGTTTACCTTCAAATATATTTGTAATATATCTTTCATAATGTTTTAATCCAGAAGTATTTTCTATAAGTTTCTTAATATCTTCCACTTCCATAGCTAACAGTTCTGGAAGGAAAAATGAAATTAATCCACTAAATTCAGCTCCAAAAGTAGATATTTTATCCATCATAACTTGATATTTAGAGTTAGATTTATTTTCATCACTTCTTAAGTGAGCATATACTATTAAATCCTCATATAAACTTGCCATCTCTTCATATTGATGTAAGTAATCTAATAGTTTAGCTCCTATACTAAGGTGTCCCTTAAATTCTAAAAGACTTGGAGATTTTTCCTTTAATTTTTTAAAATCTTCTTCCCACTTTTCATCAGTGGCGTACATTTTATCTACTTTCCATTTATATTTTTCTTCGACTTCTTCTCTTGTCTTTATCTTTTCCATTGTTGCCATATTGCACCTCCATATTACTATTTAATGATAAAATTTTCCTTAATCACTATTATACCCTAATATATTTTTTTGTAAAATATCTACTTATTTATGCAGAAACCTCTAGTGTTTTCAATAACAGCTGCTCTAATTTTCTCCTTTATGTATGGATTATTATATATATGATCAGAGTTAAATTTACAACTATTCATTAATGAAATAAAAGTAATTCTTCTATTTCCTTTATTTAATCTAGCTATGGCTCTATCTATTTTTTTATCTATAGCTTGAATTTCCTTTTCAAACTTTATTTTTTCTAAAATATATCCTCTTAATTCAGGATACTTAAAAACAGTAATATTAGTAATATCAGCTACCTTTACTACACTGGCAAAAACTAATCTATCTTCCTTAGAAATTATAGCTTTGATTGCTTCATCTATGTCTAATTTATACTTACTTAAATTATCTGCATTCTCCACATCATTATAAAATTCATTATCTTTAGTTATGTAGTTTTCCATCTTAAGCTCCTTTTTAATCCTCTTATGTGTTTGCTTTTTAACTTATCATACTAATGAAAAGAACTAACAATATAGCTATTAGCTCTTCATGTTTTGGCATATTTTTAATGCTCTATTTAAATGACAAACTCCTGAAACCGGCATGAACAGAACAACTATTTAAATAGTTATATAGTTATATAGTTACCTATTTAAATAGGTATATTTTGAAATAGATTCATATTTAAATAGTTTATATTATCATTTCTAATAATCATTATAACTTATTTTATTAATACTTTAAAACCTGAATTAAATTGTAAGCTTAATATAAAAGGATATCTTAGCTTATTTACTTTAATAGCTTTAAGATATCCTTTTTATTTTTTTAATTTCCCTCATTTATATTATAATCTTACTTGCAAGGCAAATTTTTTTCACCCCACAAAACCATTTGCTCAATAGTTGGGAGTAAGGATTTCCCCTTAGGTGTAAGATAATAAACTGACTCTACTTGATTGTTGTTTATCTCTTTTTCATTATCTATGATCTCGCTATTTATAAGAATTTCTAGCTGCTGAGATAGCATTTTCTTACTACAACCCTTCATTCGTCGATTTAATTCTCCAAATCTTTTACTATCCTTACTTAGTGACCAAATTATATTAGCTACCCACTTCTTGCCTAAAATATTTGCTAAAGCTTCTACTGGACAGTGATATTCTTCATTATTTGCTACAAACATAACTTCTCTCCTTTAGTATATACCTCTAAAAACTTTTATATAATTAAATAAGTATACGCTATTAAGTATATATTATACCTGTATCATTTTTCTTTAGCTACTCTTAATACACTTTTTTCACTAATTATTAATAGTTTTATCTATTTCTTAATCCTCTCTATCATAGCATCTAAAAATTCTTCATTGACTATCCCAATTCTTTCCATAGTAATGAATCCATCCTTATCTATAAAAACAGTTCTTGGTATACTTGCAACATTGTATTTATTAGCAAAATCTAAATCCGTATCATATAAAGTTAGCATATCATATTCATTATCTGCCATGAACTTTTTAGCACTTTCTACAGTTTCTCTTTGCCCATCTGTCATATTTATCATTAATATTTTAACATTGTCTCCATATTTATCATTTGCCTCCTTAAACAGAGGCATTTCACTCTGGCAAGGATCACACCAACTAGCCCAATAGTTTAGTACCACTGGTGTACCCTTGTAATCTGATAGTTTAACTTCCTCTCCATCTTCATCATATACTGTAAAATCTACAGCTTTGACCTTTGTATCCTCTGTATTCCCTTCCTCACCAATGATAAGACTATCACTTATTCCTTTATTGCTATTTTTGTCATTTTTATTATATCGAGATGATAGTTCATTATATCCTAAATAAACCAATATAAAAAATATAATGAAACCTATAATCCATATAATTATATTTTTATTTTTCATAACTTCCTCCTAAAAACTTAAAATTGAAAGTATTTTATTTAAATATCCTGTCATCATTGCAATTCCTATGACTACAAGAATTATTCCAGAAATCCTATTAATTATTTTATAATTTCTTTTTATAAAATCTAAGGTTCCCTTTAATTTTCCTATCAAAATAGCAGATATAATAAAAGGGATTCCTAATCCTATACTATAAACAAATAGCATTAAAGCACCCTTTAAAACCTGCTGACTATTAGCAGCAATCATCAGGGCTGATCCTAAGAATGTACCTACACATGGCGTCCATCCTATGGCAAAAACTACTCCAAATAAGATTGAAGAAATAAATTTTAGAGACTTAATCTTCATATCCATCTTAAAGCTTCTCTCCAAAAATGGAATTCTAAGTAAACCCATGTAGTTTAGACCAAATATAACTATTATTGTTCCACCTATTATATTAAGTAGTGTATAGTAATTTCTAATAAAGCTTCCAAAAGTCCCTGCTAAGGTTCCTAACAATGTAAATATTATTGTAAAACCAATTACAAATCCTAACGCATTTATTAAAGTATTATTTTTCTTTCCATCTTCTAAATTATTATCTCCCGCAAAGTAAGAAATATATATAGGCAACATTGGTAAAATACATGGAGATATGAAGGTTATAATTCCTTCTAAAAATAATAAAATATATTCCATATCTTACTCCTTTCAAAGTTATTTATACTAAATATATCAATATACACTTAACCTTTCAATTGGTCACCTTTTAGTAACCTTTATTATGATATACCTATATGTAATAATTAATTCTTAATAATGTTAAACTTTATAAATTCATTGAAACATATTAAATAAACTTAAATACACTAATATTAAGTAATGAATAGGAGAGTATTTATGAGTGATTTCAAAGAATCTTGCGTAGATTTATATCCAGCTCTAACAAATACACAAAAAGGAAGCCTATATGGATATATTAATTCTAAAGGAAATTTTATTATATCACCTAGCTTTTCTACAGCATCAAGCTTCACTGAAAATAGATTAGCTATAGTTTGCAAATATAATAACTGTGGTGTTATTAACATTAATGGGGAATATGTAATTCCACCTATATATAATTCTATAGAACCCTTTGTTGAATCTAGAGCTGTGTATGTACAAGGAGACATTATGGGTGTTATAGATGAAGAGGGAAAAATAATTACTAAAAATCCATATACCTTTATCTCTAGCTATAGTGATTCTCTAGCCCTTGTTAGTATTAAAACTTCTTCAGATGACCAACTATATGGTTATATAGATATGGATGGTAATGAAGTGCTACCACCAAATTATTTGGAAGGTAGTGACTTTAAAAATAACTATGCACTAGTTAAATCTCGTGATGGTACCTATCAAGTCATTGATAAAAGTGGAACTGTTATTACAACCTTTCCTTATAAATTTGTAGGTAATTATAATGAAGGTGTATTTACTTTTTCTGAAAGCCTAGGAGGGCTTATTGGTTATGTAGACATATATGGTCGTGTTCTTATAAAGCCTAAATTTACATCTGCTTCTCCTGTAAATGATGGATACATGGTAGTAAGCACCGCACCTAATTATAAAGGTAATTATGGAGTTGTAACTTTATCTGATCATATTCTATATCCTTTCATTTATGACGACATAAGATATGTTGGAGATAATAGATTTGCCCTAGGCATTTATCGTGGTAATAATGTTAATACTTCTTTTAATAGTATCTACGCGTTAGGAGACAACAAGGGCAATACCCTTACAGATTTTAAATTTTTAGATATTCAAAAATTTAAAAATGGATTAGCCTCTGCTTATAATCTTGAAAATAGTTTCTTTATAGACCTTAGTGGTAGAATTGTTAGAAACCTACCTGTAGTTAAAGGAACTGGCACCTTAGAGCTTCAATGTGACATTGTTTATGGCGATATAGACTATATTCCTTATTACCTGAATACGAAGGGTGATATAATCTATAAACCCAATAATCGAATTAAATTAAATGATGAATATACTATACTAAAACTAAAATATAAGCCTAATGTAGATTATTTAGTATATTATCCTCAAATTAATCAGTCTACTCCATCTACAGTAATTGAAAACATCAATTCAAAATTAAGGGAATTGTGTGCTCTTAAGATAGTTGATAGTAATGAAGTTTTAGATTATAATCTCTATGGAAATTTTGAAACTTTATTCTTTAAAAAAGACTTATATATTCCAGAAATAAATACCTATTATTATCCTTTTGGCGCTGCTCATGGAATGACAGCTAGAAGCACACCAAATATTAACTTAAGAACTGGAGAGTTTTATTCCTTATCAGATTTATTTGATTGTACTACTCGTTGGATAGATGAAATAAATAAAATCATAGAAAATATGATAGAAACTGATCCTCAATATTCTTATGTATATGAAGATGGATTTAAAGGTATTACCAGTAACCAAAATTTTTATGTAGATGAAGATAATCTATATATATATTTTGCACCTTATGAGATTGCACCTTATGCTGCTGGTTTTGTTACCTTCAAAATTCCTTTTGCAGATATAGATTCTCTACTTTGTAAAGACGGAAGTTTTTATAACTCATTTAATTGATGAATAAGGATGTCTCCAAAGCCTTACCTTAAGTTTATTTTAGTAAACTTATACTTTGGAGACACCCTTTCATATCCTTAAATTTTAATGTTTATATTATTATTTATCAGTTCCAGTATATATGAATATAGCATCCCTTAAAAAAGCTGCCATTCCTGGTTGTTTATCATCATAATATGCTGTAAATCTTTCATCATCCACATACATTTGGGCAATTCCTGCATGGGCTTCTTTACTGTAACTGCTCCAGTAATATTCTATCCATTTGCGATGTAATTCTGCTGTTTTCTGAGCTAGTTCTCCAGCTGGATTACCTGTTTTAAAAGCTGCTACTAAAGTATTCATAATTTCTTCTGCAAGGTTTGTTACTTCCTCATATTCTTTTTCTGACATACCTTTTACTTTTGCATTAGATTTATTTACTTCCTCATCACCATATTTTTCTCTTATTTCTTTACCGTATTTCTTCTCATTTTTATCTATTAGTTTTTGTTTGAACCCTTCAAATTTTTCTTTATTACTCATCTTAATTCCTCCTTTTTTGTTAGCTATGGTCTTTTCAACATTAGCTATTAACAAATCTATTTGTTTTCTTTTTTCAAGGAGTTTAAGGCGATGTTCTATAAGTGCATTAATCCCATCAAAGGAAGGTTCATTTATTATATTTTTTATATCTATTAAACTAACCCCTAATTCCCTATAAAACAGTATTTGTTGCAGTCTATCAAGTTCTGATTGCCCATAAATTCTATATCCTGATGAATTAATTCTTGCCGGCTTAAGAATTCCTATTTCATCATAGTATCTAAGGGTTCTTGTACTTATCCCTGCTAACTTACCTAATTTTTGCACTGTATATTCCATATTCTCACTCCTCCTAATATTTAATATACAGCTTTACGCAACGTGAATGTCAACAGTTTTATTAAAATTATTCCCCTTATAATTTTAATACACTTATCTCATGTCTTTCTTTTAAGTTATGTTGAAAATTACAGTGATAGAGTATTTTTATAATTGACTTACTTTACTATAGTTTATTTTTTCTTCAACTAACTTGTATACACCTCCAAATACTATACCAATTAGTGCTGGTATCACCCATCCTAGTCCTTTAGAATAGAGAGGTAACTTGCTAAATAAATTCACAATAAAGTTCCATTGAATTCCAACTTGTCCTAATGCATCAGCAACACTTACAATCCCTGTAAACAATATCGTTAATCCATATACCACCGTACTTCCATTAAAAAACTTATCTAACATTGCAAGGACTATAAGCATTATTGCTATTGGATAAATTGCATTTAATACCGGTACTGATATAGCAAGAATTTTTGTTAATCCCATATTGGCAAGAATCATACTAGAAAGTGATAATATTCTAACCCAATTTTTATATGATAATTTACTAGTTAATGCGGAAAAATATTGACTACAGGAAGTTATAAGTCCAACACAGGTTGTAAGGCAAGCTAATGTAAATATCACTGCTAACAGTACAGCACCTGGTTTTCCAAATATATAAGTCATGATATTTGTTAAAGTTTGTGCTCCATTTTCTGTAGCTCCAAATCTTCCTCCACTAGTTGCTCCTAGATGTGCCAGTATAGAATAAACTACTAATAATAATCCGCCTGCACCTACACCAGCCTTTACAGATGTAGAAATAATTACTTTTTCATCCTTAATTCCTTTAGATTTTATAGCTAAGGCCATAACTATTCCAAAATTTAAAGCTGCTATGGTATCCATAGTTAAATATCCATCTAAAAAACCTTTAACAAAAGGTGAGTTTACATACTCTTCTGTGACTACTCCATAACTACCTAATGGTCTGAAAATTGACGCTATAAAAATTAGTGAAATTAGTACTAATAGGATTGGTGTCAAAAACTTACCCATACGATCCACTAATTTAGCAGGGGTTAATGAAAGCCAATAAGCCACTGAAAAGAATATTAAAGTAAATATAAAAAGTGCCCAAATTTTTGATATACTTTCTGGCAAATATGGTGCTACAGCCATTTCAAAAGGTAAACTTCCAGCTCTTGGAATACCTAAACAAGGTCCAATAGATAAATATATAAGTACTGTAAATACCCCTGCAAATAACGGATTAACTCTTTTAGCCAAATTATGTAGTCCCCCTGATTTAGCTACTGCAACTACTCCTAAAACAGGAAATCCTACTGCCGTTATAAAAAATCCTGCCATAGAAATCCAAGTTGCTCCCCCTGCTAATTGTCCTAGAAATGGTGGAAATATTAAATTTCCTGCTCCAAAGAATAATGAGAAAAGCATTAAGCTTATTAATATTAAATCTTTTTTTGATAAGTTGTTCATTTTTATTCCCCCTCGTTTATGCTGTGAATTTTCTACTAGCTAATAATATCACCTGTAATATCCATAATATTCCCCCTTTTCAGTTTATTAGTGCCTTAGTTCCTTTCTTTTAGCACTGATATACATCCAAAAGATCTTCTATGCCTTTACTTATTTACATTTTCAAATTTTAATGTAAAATAAAAAACCCGTCCCTTGAAAAACAAGGGACGGGTTAAACCGCGTTACCACCCTAATTCTGTAAACAAATCTAAAAACAATACATTAATAGATTCAATTACAACACTTAGATACGTATCTAACAATACGCTTTTCTTTTAACGGTGAAAGACTCCGGCAAAACCTACTAAAATATTTCGGCGTTGCTTCTCAGAGATGATTTTCAGTTGTATATTGAACATTGGCTTTCAGCAAAATGCCAACTCTCTTTGGAACAAAAATACTACTTACTTTTTCTCTTCATAGAATTTCTTGAATTTATATGCTATTAATATTATATTCATATTGAACTTCTGTCAATACTTTTTAATATTTTTTAATTATTTTTAATTTAGTCTATTACATATTCCCTATATTTTTCATAATCTATATTGGAACACTCAATAGATAACTCAGTACCATCATTTCTATATTTTCTATCTATAACTCTTGCATTATCATTTAAATAAGATAACAAATTTCCTTTATCATAAGGTATAAACATATTACAATTTATATAATTATTAAATACCTTATTAGATATAGTTTCTACAAGTTTATCTATACCTAAATTTTTCTTTGCTGATATATAAACTCCATTTTTTTCAGTTAAATAATCATCTACTAAGTCAATCTTATTATAAACATAAATCATAGGAACTGATTCTGCTCCTATCTCTTTTAATGTTTCATTTGTTACTTTAAGATGATGTTTATAATCTGGATTAGAAATATCTACAACATGGAGTAATAAGTCAGCTTCACAAACTTCCTCTAGGGTAGATCTGAAGGCCTTTATTAAATTGTGTGGTAAGTTACTTACAAACCCTACTGTATCTGACAATAAAAATTTTTTATTATCATCTAACTTTATGCTTCTTATAGACGTTTCTAAGGTTGCAAACAACATATCTTTTTCAAAAACCTTTTTTTCTTCACTATCTTTAAATGTATCTATCATACTATTCATAATTGATGATTTCCCTGCATTAGTATATCCAACTAAGGCTATTTGAGGCACACTAGACTTTCTTCTTAAATTACGCTGTGTTTCTCTTTGATGTTTTAACTCTTCAAGCTCCTTGTTTAAGGCAGCTATTTTGGCCTCAATCTTTCTGCGATCAAGCTCTAACTTTTTCTCTCCAGCACCTTTGTTTTTTGTTCCTACACCTCCACTTTGACGACCTAAATTTTCATTAGCCCCAATTAGTCTTGGTAATAAATACTGAAGTCTTGCTACCTCTACCTGAAGTTTTGCTTCTCCAGTTTTTGCTCTTTCAGCAAATATACTTAGTATTAGTGCAGTTCTATCAATAACTTCACATTCAATAGTCTTTTCTATATTTCTTAATTGTGATAATGATAGCTCATTATTAAAAATTACTATGTCTACTTCTTCACTATTTACTAATGATTTTAATTCATCTAGCTTTCCACTTCCAATATAATGTGCCTTATTGATTTGTTTTGAATTTTGTACAAGCTCTCCCTTAGTTTCAATATCACAGGCCACACATAAATTCTTAAGTTCAACCATAGATTCTTCAAATCCATTTTCATTATTTATATTTATTCCTACTACTATTCCTTTTCTTTCCATTTCCATAATCTCCTTTAATCATACTATTTAAGCTACTATAGTACGGATTCATGATTATAGAATTTTAACTTTAAAGTTTACTTCTTTAAAGAAATCTCCATGATATATACGGAGTAAATTCTACTATCTAAATCATATGTTTAGATAGCCACATTTAAGGCAACTCATAAATCCACCTTTTAGCCTCTTAATCTAACACTAAAAATTCCACTCTTAATTCTCATCTTACACGCCTCCATAACCTTGAATTATTTAATAAAAAAATACCTTGGCATAGAAAATTATCCATTTCTCTGCTCAAGGTATTATAATTACTTAATTAAAAAATATTATAAATTACATAAATAAAGCCTTAAATAACCCTATTATTATAAGCAGTATGGATTTTATTAAATTTCTTTAAAACTATAAATAATTTTTTCATTTCATACCGCTCCTTTTCTTTGTAATCATTTACCAATAATATAGCATACATTACTTAAGTTGTAAACATTATAATAAATTATTTTATTTCTTAGGTCTACAAAATTTATATTTTATATTTCTTACTCATAATCGTTTTAATGAATTATTAATTGCAAATCACTTTCATTTTATGTATAATACATGTTAAATAACCATAAACTTACCTAGAGGAGGTAATAAAATGTCTGTATATCAAATAACTTATTATATAGCTGAAACTCATAATCATGAATGTGACCATGATCACCAGCATGATGAGAATTGCAACCACGACCATCATCACCACCATAGTAATCTGCCTAGAAAAATTAAATCTTTAGGGGCTTGGGCAAACATTATGCCAACCACATTTCTTTTACATACTGAAATGAATTCTAAGGATATAAAGCTAGCTTTAGATGAAGTAAAAGAAGATAATGAAATATTTTTCATTTCTCAAGTTACTTTGGATAATGATGGTTCTATGCATCCAGGTGCCCTAGCTTGGATTGAATCTCGACTTAAATAAAGAAATCTATACTAAATTAAGAGGTTCACTAGAATATTAATTTTAGTGAACCTCTTTTAATAGTTACATATTGGGCTTAATTATATATTTATTTTTTCAACTACATTTCCATGAACATTTTCATATCATCTTCTACATTAGTGATTCCACCTATTCCAAAGTTTTCAACTAAAACATTAGCTACATTTGGAGATAGGAATGCTGGAAGCGTTGGTCCTAAGTGAATGTTTTTTACTCCTAAGTGTAGTAGAGATAATAAAACTATTACAGCCTTTTGCTCATACCATGCAATGTTAAATGCTATTGGTAATTCATTTATATCTTCTAACTCAAATACTTCTTTTAATTTTAAAGCAATTAATGCTAGTGAGTATGAATCATTACATTGACCTGCATCAAGTACTCTTGGAATTCCTCCAATATCACCTAAGTCTAACTTGTTATATTTATATTTCGCACATCCTGCAGTTAAGATTACTGTATCTTGTGGTAATGCCTTTGCAAAGTCAGTGTAGTATTCTCTTTTCTTTTGTCTACCATCACAACCTGCCATCACAAAGAATTTCTTTATAGCTCCAGTTTTTACTGCTTCTACAATTTTATCAGCCAAGGCTAATACTTGATTGTGTGCAAAACCTCCAATGATTTCACCATGTTCAATTTCTATTGGAGCTTCACAAGTTTTAGCTAATTCTATCAATGCTGAAAAATCTTTATTTCCTTTTTCATCAGCTTCAATATGTGTACATCCTGTATATCCTGCAGCACCTGTAGTAAATACTCTTGCTTTGTAGCTATCTTTAGGTGGTACAATACAGTTTGTAGTCATAAGAATTGGTCCATTAAAGCTCTCAAATTCTTCTGTTTGCTTCCACCATGCATTTCCATAGTTTCCTATGAAGTGTGAGTACTTTTTAAATGCTGGATAGTAGTGAGCTGGTAACATCTCTGAGTGAGTGTATACATCTACTCCTGTACCCTCTGTTTGAATTAATAATCGCTCTAAGTCTTTTAAGTCGTGTCCAGACACAAGAATTCCAGGCTTATTACTTACTCCAATATTTACTTTTGTAATTTCTGGATGTCCATAGCTTTCAGTATTAGCTTTATCAAGTAATGCCATACCGTCTACTCCAACTTTACCAGTTTCTAATGTTAATGCTATATACTCATCTATTGTTATCTTATTATCTGCTGTTGCAGCTAAAGCTTTTTGCATAAATGCACATATGGCTTCATCATCATATCCTAATGCATTAGCATGTTTAACATATGCAGCTAATCCTTTCAATCCATAAGTTATCATTTCTCTTAAGCTTCTAATATCTTCATTATCAGTAGACAGTACTCCTACTAAACCAGCTTTACTATCCATTTCAGCTTCTGTTTTAGCTGTCCATAATGCAGCGTCACTTAAACCTTCTTTATTGCTTAATTTTGAAAGTAATTCTTCCTTAAGATTTAAAGTTTCTTTAACCATTTTATAGAATACTGCATCATCAAAATTTGCATTGGTAATTGTAGTGAAAAGATTCATAGTCACAGCTCTATTTATTATATTAGAAACAGTTACTCCTTCTTCCCTAGCTCTTGTAGCTACTTCTGATACTCCTCTTGAACTGTATATTAATAAGTCTTGAAGTTTTGCAAGATCAGGAGTCTTACCACAAACTCCTCTTACAGTACATCCGCTGCAACCAGCTGCTTCTTGACATTGAAAACAAAACATCTTATTCTCCATATTTAACTCCCCTTTATTTCTTAATAATATTTTTTACTTTGTTGATTTAATAATTGAATTCATTTGAACTATGGTCTTATTGTACATAAAAAAAATACAGGAGTCCGTAACCTATGTTACGAACTCCTGTAATAATATATTTTTTAAATGTTTTTATTTACATTATTTGTATTTCATATTTATTAATACTTATCTTTTATATAATGTTTAATTAAACATTTCTTCTTCTAAAGCTTCTATATCTAATATTTTTATATTGCTTCTATCAAAATCTATATATCCCATATCCCTAAGATTTATTAGCTCCCTTGACAATGATGGTCTTGGTATTCCTAAAGCTGCAGCAATACTTTCTTTACTTTCTTTTAATTTAATTGTACTATTCTTCTGTAGTTTCATAGCTTCTAATATGTAATTTATAACTCTATGCCTTATATTCTTAAAAGATATATTTTTAATTTTAGAATTTAGCATTAGCACTTTATTACTAAGAAGTTCTAAAAAATTCTCAAGAATTCTTTTTTCTCTTGAAAATAGTTCTAACATATCTACCTTATCAATGTATAATATACTGCATTGATTTAGTGCAATAACTGTTGCTGGATAATTCTCTTGCTTTGAAAATATTATGGCTTCTCCAAATACATCACCAAGGGTAAGTTTATTTAAAACTATATATTTACCACTTGGATATATCCTTTGAAGTTCAATGGTTCCTTCTAATATAAGTCCTATAGTACTGCATTCTTCTTCTTCATGGGCAATAATTTCCCCTTTATCATATTTATTAATATGATATTTTGTTTCCTCATAAATTTTTTTTAGATTCTCAGAATCAATTCCTTTAAAAAGGAAATTGTTTTGTAGTAATTTTAATATATCTTTCATTATTCATCCTCTTCTTTTATTGTATTAACTTATTTTATTCTCGTATATGATTATCTAATTTATTTGACCTTAATACTACTCTTCCTACCCATAGAATTACTCCAATAATCCAAGGTATTATAAAGTAATATAGTCTAAATAAAAGCGTTATAGATAAAGCTGAGTTAGGCGAAAACCCCAGAGTCTTTAGTCCTATTATAGCTACTAAATCAAAGGACCCTACACCTCCTGGTATAAAGCTTATAAGTGCAGCAATACATGCTAATATATTTACTCCTGTAACTGATACAAAGCTTGCATCACCTTTAAAATATTTAGCTATGGTAAAAAACATCATGCTTCTCACTATCCACTCACAGGTAGATAGAAGGGTTAATCTTACCTTTAAATTTATACTTCCTTCAAAGTATAAATTAAATTTTTCAAGTTTATTGCTTAACCAAGTGAACCTATCTAAAAAATAATATATAGGTAGAAAAGCACAAAATATTAATATTACTATCCAAAGCCACTTTTGGTTATGTAATAATGGATATATTTTAAATACGTCTAATACACCTAAATAGCACATAACTGATAAGCCCACTATAGTTGTAGGTATTAGTATCATATTAAAATTTATCATGTCCTTAGTATCAATATTTTCATCTTTAAATAAAACAGTTCTAAGTGTAGCTCCTGTAAGCCCTCCAAACCCTATTATGTCATTAAAGCTATGAGCAATCCATGCAACTACAAATACCTTAAACTTATTTATATTGTATCTATAATGATCAGCTAGTACTACATCATAAAAGCATAAAAATGATATAGATATAATTGCAGATATTAAGAATATTACAAGATATGTATTAGGTATATTTCTTAATATGTCTAGAACCTGATTTATATCTATCTCCTTAAATATACTCCTAGCTTCATAAATTACAAAAAGCATAATTATTATTGGAATTAAAATCTTTCCTCCACTTTTCACTTTACTTTTTCTTTGATTACCGCTCACATTATGTCCCCCTAATCCAATTTGAAAGCTAAATAAAATATATATATTTTACTTAGCTTATATTTTCAACATATTACCATTCTACTACTTATATGCATTAAAATCTATATTTTAGATTATATAGATACTTTTATTTATTTTATCTCCTTGGAGGAGAGACTTTAGATCTCTCCAACTTTTGTTTTACTCGAGGATTTTTCTCAGTATTGCATGATACTCATTTAAAACCACATCGAGTTTTTGGCTTGCGATGATTACTTCTGGATCTAGTAAATTAGTTTTTTCACTAATTAACTTTTGTAAATTTTGTCTCATTTCACAAACCCTTTTATCCATTTCATCAATTTTTCCCATATCGCCCCTCCTTTCGCTATAATTATAGCAATAAGAGGTTAATAACTTGAATATAAAATTAATTATTTTATAGGGTTATAAATATTAAAACAAATAAAGCAAATCTACTTATTTATAAAGTAAATTTGCTTTCCCCTAGATATAATAATTTCAATATATTAATCTTCTAATGTGTTATAAAGATATCCTTCTCCCTTTTCTATGGAATTTTCTATAGACTCCTTGTTCCTCTTTGTATTAGCTTCACTCTTTAATTCATTATCACTAACCTTATTTCTTACTTCCCTTCCAAGATCTCTTTCTATAGTTCCTGGATTATTATTTAATAAAGAATGATGTTCACTTTTTAAATTCATAATCTTACCTCCTAAAATGTAATTTATATTATTATCTTCATTAAGTAAGATTCATATACTTATTTATATAATAGAAAAACTTAATTATTATCTATTCTTTAAAAGTTATTTTCAATATAAAAAATTAAAGGACTTAACTATAATAGCTAAATCCTTCAATACAATATGGTAGCCTGTAGGGGGATCGAACCCCTGTTTCCACCGTGAGAGGGTGGCGTCTTGACCACTTGACCAACAAGCCTTATTAACAGTTTGATTACTTCTTTTCTCTACCTGTTAATAATATCATACAATTTAATTTAATTCCATATTATGAATTATTTTATTATACAATAGATTTCTTAATATCTATTCAGATTTATAATTAAACAACTTTTTTAAAATTTGTAGTTTTACACTAATGCAATTTCCTTATCTATATCACTATTAATATCTTTAGGATTGATATTAAGTTCCTTATGATCTAGTTGTTCCTTTGCAATGGCAAGCATAAGTTTAATTCTATTTTCCTGATTTACTCTAGTAGCACCAGGGTCATAATCTATAGGTACGATATTAACATCATGATGAATGTTTTTTATTTTTCGTACCATTCCCTTACCTACTATATGATTGGGCAAACATCCAAAGGGTTGAGTGCATATAATATTTTTATATCCTAAATTATTCAATTCTAACATTTCTGCTGTAAGAAGCCATCCTTCACCCATATTATTACCATATCCAACTACACCCTTTGCTAACTTTTTAGTTTCTTTAAAGGATGATGGTGGTATAAAATCTGAATTTTCCTTTACTGAAGATATAAGTAAACTCTCAATTTTAAATAGGTAATTCATAAATTTTTGAACAATAAACTTAACTGCCTTACTTCCACCATAAAGATTTATATTGTCTATTCTTTCATCTGTACAATAAAATACAAATCCAAGAATTCCCGGTATCATAACTTCACAATTCTGTGTAGCTAAAAATGCTTCTAAATCATTATTCCCTAAGCTTGCATATTTAATATATATCTCTCCCACTATACCCACCTTTACTTTAGGAGTTTTTTCAATTTTTATATTTGCAAAGTCTTTTGTTATGTTATCCATATTGGTCTTAATTTTTTTTAGAGAATAAGCCTTATTATTTTTAAATTGCAAAGTCAACTCTTCAATCCATTTTTTTATTACTTTATCACTTTCACCTTTACTTATTTCATAAGGTCTCACTTGATTGCTCAAATGCATCAAAAGATCTCCATAAATAACTCCTGATAACATTTTATGAACCATAGGCAATGTTATTTTAAAGCCACTATCTTTTTCCATTCCAGCTAAATTAAAAGAAATAACAGGAACCTGTCCATATCCAGCCTTTTTTAATGCCTTTCTAAGTAAGTATATATAGTTTGATGCTCTGCATCCTCCTCCAGTTTGAGTGATAATTAAAGCTGTTTTATTAATATCATACTTTCCACTATTTAAAGCATCTATCATTTGACCTATAACCAGTAAAGCTGGATAGCAAGTATCGTTATGAACATATTTTAGTCCTGTTTGTACTACTGATTCACCTTTATTAGTTAACAGTTCTATGTGATATTTACTATTTAGGAATACATTTTTTAAAATTTCAAAATGTATGGGTGCCATCATAGGCATTAATATAGTATAATCTTTACTCATTTCTTTAGTAAAGGTTACTTTATTTTCATTATCCATTACTTATTCACCCTCCCCTTGATGGATTGCTGCAAATAAACTACGAAGTCTTATTTGTATCGCTCCTAAATTTGTAATTTCATCTATCTTAATTTGGGTGTATATCTTATTTGACTCTTCTAAAATTTCTCTTACCTCATCGGTAGTTATTGCATCCACACCACAACCAAAGGAAACCAACTGAACTAAATTCATATTAGGCTTGTCTGCTATATACTTAGCTGCCTTATACAATCTAGCATGATATGTCCATTGATTTAACACCTGAAGGTCTACCTTATCTACCTTATGAGAAATCACATCTTCAGATATAACTGCAGCTCCATAGCTATTAATATACTTATCAATTCCATGATTTATCTCACTATCTATATGATAAGGTCTACCAGCAAGGACAATTATATCTTTACCCTCCTTTTCTGCTTTCTCAATAATTTCTTCACCCTTTGTCCTTACTTTTTTTAAATATCTATCATATTCTTTGTAAGCAAGAGTAGTTGCTTCCTTAACTTCTTTTAAAGATATGTCCTTAAAATATTTTAACAATATGTTATGAATCTTCTTTGGAAAATCCTTAGGTCTATGAATTCCTATATAATCATAAATATAGGTTACCTTTGAAACATCTGGCATATTTCCTTGAATTACTTCAGAGTAATATGCAACTACTGGGCAGTTATAACAGTTATCAGCTGAACTATCCTGTATATTATAGGTCATGCATGGATAAAAAATTGTATCTACTCCACCATCTATTAGTGACTGTACATGTCCGTGAATTAGTTTTGCTGGAAAGCATACTGTATCTGATGGTATAGTTGTTTGCCCCTTCAGATAAATTTCTCTTGAAGATGGTTCAGATTTTTCTACTTCAAACTGTAAGGTTGTAAAAAATTTATACCAAAATGGGTATAATTCATACATGTTTAATCCCATAGGAATCCCAATTTTTCCTCTTTTACCTGAAATTTTAGGATAACTATCTAGTAAGCTTCTCTTATACTCATATATGTTGGACACTTCTCCATGATTTTTATTACTTATAGGTCTATCACATCGATTTCCACCAATATACTTTCTACTTTCTCCAAAGGTATTTATAGTTAATCTACAATGATTATTGCAAAGCCCACAATTAGTCATTTTTACTTCATGATTAAAATTCTCTAATTCACTCTTATTAAGAATAGTACTTTTATCATTATTTTTTCCATGAGCATACAAAGCTGCTCCATAAGCACCCATAAGCCCAGAAATTGTAGGTCTAAGGACTTGTACATTTAATTCTTGTTCAAAGGCACGAAGTACAGCATCATTTAGGAAAGTTCCTCCTTGAACTACAATATTTTTTCCTAGAGACTCTGCATTACTGGCACGAATTACTTTATATAGTGCATTTTTAACTACACTAACAGATAATCCTGCTGATATATCTTCTATGGTAGCTCCATCCTTCTGCACCTGCTTTACAGAAGAATTCATAAATACAGTGCATCTAGAACCTAAATCTACTGGATTTTTAGAGAATAATCCTAAGTTAGCAAATTCTTCAACTGAATATCCTAATGCATTAGCAAAGGTCTGCAAGAAAGAGCCACAACCTGATGAACAAGCTTCATTTAAAAATATATTATCTATAGCTCCATTATGTATTTTAAAACATTTTATATCTTGTCCTCCTATATCAATAATAAAGTCAACATTATTCATAAAATGTTTGGCTGCTGTAAAATGAGCTACCGTTTCTACCATACCATAATCTACCTTAAAGGCATTTTTTATTAATTGTTCACCATACCCTGTTGCTGCAACTGCTGAAATTTTAACTTCGGGATATGTGTTATATATATTTTCTAAGTATTCCTTAACTACCTCTACAGCATTTCCACTATTAGGTCTATAAATTGAAGATACAATTTCTTTATTTTCATTAATAGCAACAATTTTTATAGTTGTAGAACCAGAATCTATTCCTATAGTTATTGGTGATGAAGTTTCAATTTCATCCTTGACAAGCACCTTGCTTTTTTCATGTCTAAGCTTAAATTCATCATACTCTTCTTTTGTTTTAAATAGTGGTGGTGCCATAGAATAAGTTTCATCTTCACGATAATTATTTAAAGTAATAATCAAGTTATCTATATCTATCTTTTCACTAGCATAATAGGCTGCCCCCAAAGCTACATAATATAGTGAGTTATCTGGACACTTTCCTGTTAAATTTAAAGTTTTGTCGAAGGCTTTTCTCAATTCTGAGTTAAAGCTTAGTGGTCCTCCTAGATATAATACATTACCTTTTATAACTCTACCTTGAGCTAATCCTGCAATAGTTTGATTTACAACAGCAAAGAAAATACTTGCTGATAAATCACTTTTAACAACTCCTTGATTTAAAAGAGGTTGAATATCTGACTTAGCAAAAACTCCACATCTAGAAGCAATAGTATAAATCTTTTTATAATCCTTAGCAGTCTCATTCATTTCTTCTAATGACATATTTAACAAAGTAGCCATTTGGTCAATAAATGCTCCTGTTCCACCTGCACATGAGCCATTCATCCTTACTTCCATACCATCCTTTAAAAATAGTATTTTAGCATCTTCTCCCCCTAATTCAATGATAACATCCACATCATCTTCTAAAGTAGTTGCAGCAATCCTTGTTGCATAAACCTCTTGAACAAAGGGTACCTTCCATTTTTCAGCCATGCCCATAGCAGCAGATCCAGAAATGCTTAGTTCCATGGACTTCTCTCTTGGATACTTGTCTCTAATTTTCTTTAGCAGTTCTGAAGTCCTTTCTTTTATTTTACAATAATGACGTTCATATGATTGATAAATAACTTTTCCAAAGTTATTTAAAACAACAGATTTAATTGTGGTTGAGCCCACATCAATTCCTATTTTCATAGTAAATCCTCCTAAATAAATGCCATACTATATAGCTTTTACCCTCTTAAAAATAACAATTAAAGATTTAGTTTTATAAATCTTCTACACATTATCTAAACACCATATTATACCATATTATTTACTAAATAACATATATTTAACTATTATTTAACATACTGTAAACAACTATTTCTCTATGTTTAGAAATTATAGTTTTTCAATTTAATAAATATTACTTTATTATTAAATATTTATAAATATATAACCATATACTTTAATTTATATTACTTATATAAATTATTTTCAAGTTACTGTTAATGTGCTTTAAGTCGTTATTTCATGATATTTATAATAAAAAGCAAGATATAGAATAACTTCCTTTCTATATCTTGCTTAAGCTCTATTCATCCATTTTCATCCAAAAACTTTCTATTTCTCTTATATCATTAGTTCTATTTTTAATAGGGAGGGAATCAAACACTATATTTTTATACGGGCTATTAGACAATTCACCAATTCTAGAATCTAAGATTGCCACTATCCCCTTATCATCATGCTTTCTTATTAACCTTCCTACTCCTTGCCTAAGTTTTACTATCATTAATGGTACACTTACCTCCATTAAAAAATCTTCTGATAAAGTCCTTTTATATTCTATAATTGGATCTGGTACCGGAAATGGTAGCTTAAATATAATTAAATTCGATAATGATTTTCCAGGCACATCTATTCCTTCCCAAAATGTTCCTGTAGCTAATAATACGGAATTCTTATCCTTTTTAAATTCTTCAAGTATATCATCCTGAGAGGACATATGTTGCTGTTTTAAAATCCTATATTCTAAATTTTTATGTTTTAATATCTCATAAACTTCCTTTAGATCACTTTTAGATGTAAATAAAATTAATGCTTTTCCCTTTGTAATATTCAGAAGCTTTACTATTTTTTCTGCCCCCAATTTTATAAACCTTTCTCTCGCCTCTACTGGATGAGGCATATTTTCTGTATAATATATCATGGCATTGTAATTGTACGGAAAAGGTGATGGTTTTGGTGTTGATAAAAATCCTGTACTGGTTGGAAACCCTGTACTTTTAATAAAATACTCATATCTCTCTTCTTCACTACCTTGACTCTTATCTGCAATAGTTGCTGAAGTTAATATAGTAGTTTTTAACTTATCAAAGTATAAAGAATTTATCTCCTTACTTATATTTTTAGGACATGCAAATATATGAATATCATTAAAATTTTCTAACCAAAATAAATCCCTACTCTTTATAGATATCAAACTTTTTATAAAGTCTTGAAGATTCTCTAGCTCTTCGAATACTTCTTCACATAAATTATCATCACTATAAAATTGTACTTTATAGTTTATTAAATCAATTTTACTATTTAAAAGTAAAAGCTCTTCTCGTATTTCATCTATATTAATAAAATACTTTTCCATTTCTTCACCCTTAGGTGATGAGTTAATTTGTTTTTTTACTTGATTATTTAGTTTATTAAAAATAACATTCAAAATATGAGTTATATTATTAAAATATTCGTAACTCTCTCTTCTTATAGCTGATATTTTTATGGTTTCAATTACATCTCCTAAAATAGATTTTATTTTATATTTATTATAGCTTTCTATTAAAGATGCTCTAACTTTTTCCTCCAAATTATGAGCTTCATCTATAACAATTAAATCTATTTTCTCATTTAAAAGCCCCTTTTGTCCTTTCTTTAACTTCTGAAAATGTACAGTTAATAAATCCTGATTACATAAAATTATTCCATTAGTATTTAACATATCTCTTCTTAGGGACATAAAACTGCAACTATTATAATGTTCACACCTATTATGATCTGTTGCCTTTACATTAACATTGTCCCATACATTATTATCTACATCTAACTTTATATTTTTTCTATCTACTACCCCATTATTTATGTAATTACATAATATTTCTAGATTATCATTAAAATCTTTGCTATTAATCTCTTTAAAGTATTTATCGGCTCTACTTTTACATGCAAAATGAGTCATACCTTTAGCCAAAACTATTTCTGGTTTATGATTTATATAAGAACAAATTTTTTTTACATCCTTAATAAGTTGCTCTTGCAGAGCTATAGTTGACGTAGCTATTAATACAGGTTTATTAAAAAGTTTATTATAATAAAGCAAGGGAACTATATATGCATAAGATTTTCCTATTCCTACTCCTGCTTCCACTATAGTATGTTGTCTGTCAGCTATAGCGTTACATATATCTAAAGCCATATCTTCTTGTCCTTCTCTTTGTTCAAAACCTAATTTGGGAATTTTGTTCATAAAGAAATTCCATACTAGCTGCTGTAATTCATCTTCTTTTGAAAGATTTTTATCTACCTTCTTACTATCTTCTGAAAACCAAAACATCTATATCCCTCCTTATTAAGACTTTTTGTAACATAGCTTTATTTTCACATTTTTCTCCTTAAAATACAACCGTAGATTTCCATATTTAATTTCTTAAATATAGAAAAAGATGTGACTAAATAGATAAATCCATCTAACCACATCTTAGTGCCATACTCTCATCTGTATATTTATTTATCAAGTAAATCTAAGTACTCTTCCTTACTTCTTTTCATATATTTATTATTCGTAACATATATCCTCCAAAATAAAAAAAGATAAGCTTATGGGATTTAATCAATAAAGCTTATCTTTTTTATAAATTTACCATAAGATTTTTTAATTATTTTTATCTAATATATCTTTTATAATTGCTATTCTGTCTTCCTCTAGAATATTTGCAATCTTTATTTCAACATCTCCATTTTTAAAGAATCTTTCTACATTAGAATCTACAATTTTAATAACCTTATCTGATAATTTTTCATAGGTCATTAAATCATCTCTGTATAAATCTACAATATCTCTTAAACAAGCACCTAATTCCTTAGGATTTTTATAAATTGTTCTCATGCTATAATCCTCCATAGTTTTACAATAATAAATATAATGTTAATATATTAGCAAAAATTTATTTGTTAGCTACTATATTTACAATATACATATTATACCCTACATTATTTTTAATTACCAAGGTTATTTTACATAAAAATATGGATTATATCATTAAAATATAATCCATATTAAAAATGTTAAATTTTCTTGACTTATCTAGATGAGGTAAATATATTTTAGCCTAAGAATATTATGATTTATACAAATATTTTTATACATATTTTTTTCTGATACCTATCTTACATAGTCCTTTATTAATTTTACAACTTCAGCTCTAGAGAATATAATGCCTATAAGCTGTTCTTCAATTTTTCCTAAATTTATATTCTCCAAAGTGTCTGAAAATATTTTAGCCTTTACTATTTTTCCTGACTCCACTGATAAATTTATGTCTATATTGCCTATAACAGTTTTTTCTTCGAGAACTACATCATATTGTGGACTCTCACCATAATTCCACAACCTACTAGAGTATTTATCATATAACTTAGGTACATAACTACTCATATTATAAATATATGAGTTTTGTAAATCTCCATAAACATTATTAAAGGAACTTACCAATGACTGAATTAAATTGTCTACATTTAATTCACTACAAACCTCTATTAAATTTATAACCCTACTTTTTACTGATTCTATTCCTTTAGATTTTAATTTTAACTTAGATGGAGTAAGAACCTTTTCAAGTTTAGTAATATCTACATCAATCATAAGAGTACCATGATGAAAATAATTACCATCTTCACAATAAAATGCATGTCCTGAAAACTTTCTATTATTCAAAAGTAAATCATTTCTTCCTGAAAACTCAACCTTAAAGCCATAGGACTCTACAGCACCTTTTATAACCTTAAGTTGTTTATCTAAATTACTCTCAATTTCCTTTGTTATAAAAGTAAAGTTTAAATTTCCTAAATCATGAAAAACTGCTCCACCTCCAGAAATTCTTCTAGCTAATGTAATATGGTTTTCTTTCATATAATCTAAATCGCATTCTTTATAAGGGTTTTGATTTCTTCCAATAACTACAGTATTTTCGTTTTGCCAAAGATATAATATGGTTTCTTCAGACTTTATATTTTTTAACAATTCTTCTTCTAGGGCTAAATTATAATAAGGATTAACTTCCTTTGAAATAATTACTTTATTCATTATAATGTATTGCTCCTATAGATAATCCTAATACTGCTTCATGTATACCTTCACCTGTAGTTGGATGTGCAAATACAGTTTCTGCTATGCTCTCTTCTGAAATATTCTGCTGAATAATAAGAGTTAGCGTACTTATTAGTGATGAAGCATCTGGACCTATTATTGACCCTCCAACCATTTTACCTGAATCTAAATCTTTTATTATTTTAATAAATCCATACTCTTGACCCATAGTTAAGGCTTTTCCATTAGCAGCAAAAGGGAACTTGCTTATTTTTATATTAAGATTTTTATCAATACATTGCTTTTCAGTAAGACCAACTGAAGCAATTTCTGGAGCTGTAAATATTACATTAGGAATACATTCATACTGCATTTCTTTATTTTCACCTAATATATTATCTACTGCTACAATTCCTTGATGTGAAGCTACATGGGCTAATTGGATCTTACTATTAACATCTCCAATGGCATATACTCCCTCTACATTTGTCTTTAAATTACTTTCAACCTTTATACCTCTATTTCTATCATTTAGTTCTATATCAGTATTTTCAAGATTTAGTCCTTCCATGTTAGGTTCTCTTCCGATTGCAACTAATACATTTTCTGAAACTAAAAGCTTTTCATTACCTTCATTTTCAAATATAACTATACCTTCTCCTGATTCAGATTTTTCAATTCTAGTAACCTTTGAATTAGTATATATACCTATACCCTTTGATTTTGCTATATCAAAAATTTCCTCAGAAACATCTAAATCTACCATGTTAAGAATTCTATTTTCGTATTCAACCACATTTACTTTAACTCCAAAATTTGAATAAAGGAATGCAAATTCCATCCCAATAACTCCACCACCAATTATAGTAATTGATTTTGGTAATTCTGTGTTACTAAGTGCTTCTGTACTATTTAATACAAAAGGTAGTTCTATACCAGGAATACTTATTTTTGATATTTTAGAACCAGTAGCAATAATAATATTTTTAGCTTCAATAGTGTATTCATCTTTACCTTTTTTCACTAATACTTTATGGTTATCTATAAAAGATGCTTCTCCCTTAATATGTCTTATATTATTTTTATTTAATAAATAGTCGATGCCACCAACTAAATTATTTCTAATTTTATCTTTTCTAGCTATGACCTTTTTCATGTCTAGCTTTATATCTTTTACTTCAAATCCAAATTCTTCTCCATTTAATGCCTCATTGTATGCTTCAGCAGATTTAACTAGAGATTTTGTAGGAATACATCCTACATTAAGACAAGTCCCTCCTAAATTATCCTTTTCAACTATTATAGTTTCCAAACCTTTTTTAGCTCCATATATAGCAGAAACGTATCCTCCTGGTCCTGCACCTATTACTAAAAGGTCTATATTTAAATTTTCTTTTTTACCCTTTATTAAGCTACCAAAGTAATCAACTTTTTTAGTTTCTTCTGCTAAAGCTTCTCCACTTACTATAAGTAATGTATCTCCAACCTTTACCTCTTGTCCCTCTGTAACCTTTATTTCTTCAATTTTATAGCTTCCTTTAGCTTTTACAGGTGAATTTCCTTTATTTGTTTCTAGCTGAAACAATACATCATTTAACTTAACATTATCCCCAACTTGTATATTAATTTTGCCTACTTTAGCAGACTTACTTTTTCCTGATAGACTTTCCAACTTAATATCCATTTCAACCTCTCCTTTAATACCAAATATATATTAGTTTAAGATTCTGGATTTAAGACCCTGAGTATAATACTCAAGGTCTTAAATTTAAAATCTTATTTAGTTAAAATCTTTTTCAAATTCATCAACGGCATCTTTTAATAAAGTTACAGAATATGCCATACTAGGACCTCCACCAAAGGCAACAGATACCATAGCAGTTTCCATTATTTCAGCTCTAGTTGCTCCTGCTTCTAAAGCTTTGTAAACGTGGAAAACTATACAATATTCACATCTGTTATATGCAGCAATTCCAACACTAATTAATTCCTTTGTTTTAGTATCTAATGCACCCTCTTCATAAGTCTTACCTAACAGCCCCATGAAAGCGTTAACATTTTCTCCATTAGTTTCGCCTAATTCACCAAGTCCGTTCATAAAGTCATTTAACATTTCTCTTACATCTTTTTTCATATCTATACCCCCATATCATTTAATAGTTGCTAGTGCAATAGTTAGCACTACAAGTATTTATGATATAAAAATACCACCATGGGGTGGTATTGTCAATAGCTAACATATATTATCTATCATCCTTTGCAAAACTTCTTTAAAAATCTCTAAATTTTCTTTCGATATTCCCTTTAATACATCATCTTGGAACTCTTGTCCTCTAGGCATAAGTTCTTCTTTTAAAAACTTACCTTTATCAGTTAATATTATCTTTGTTATTCTTCTATCTTCTGAATCCTTTCTTCTCTCAACTAACTCTTCCTTTTCCATTCTATCTATAAGTCTTACCATTGAAGACTCTTTAATATCCATATAATCCGAAAGTTCTTTTTGAGAAATTTCTCCTGCTTTACCTATATAAAATAAAGCTATCCATTGTACTCTAGTTGTACCATTCTCTTGTAATCTTCTATTAAATTCGTCAGCTAATTTCTTTGCACTTTTATTTGTTATAAATGCAATGCAATCATCTAAATCAAACATATATAATTTACATTCCCTTCTATACTTATTTAAAATAGCTAAATCATTAAAACCTATTACCTATATAATTAATTATCTTACTAAATATATAAATAGTGGAATAGTTATAACGGATAAAACTGTAGTTATAAATACACACTGTGAGCCATACTTACCATCTCCACCAGCAGATAATGCAATTACAGGTCCTACCACCGCTCCTGGCATTGCCATAAGTAAAGTGCATATAGCTACCAACATTGAATCTATACTAAACATATTCATAGTAAAATATGTTGCTATAGGAACTAAAATTAGTCTAACTATAGATAAATAGTATAAACTAAAATCTCCTATCATTTCCTTTATGTTAGAACCACAAAGCATAGAGCCAATGATTATCATAGATATTGGAGTCGTCATATTTCCTACACTTTTTACCGTTGAGTTAATGGCAAAGGGTAGTTTAATTTGACCTACAAATATTACAATTCCTATAATTACAGCCCATATAGAGGGATTCTTTAAAATGCTTTTACTAGCTTCCTTCATAGATATTTTCCCTGTAAACAAAGATACCCCTACGGTCCACACTAAAGCAGTGAATACCATAGTAAAAATTGAAGCATAAAACACTCCTATTTCTCCAAATATGCTGTTTAATACTGGATAGCCCATAAATCCACAGTTGGAAAAAGATGTTGTAAATATAAGTAGTGGTTTTTTTCTATCACTAGCCTTAATATAAATATATCTTGATAAAATAAGTAACACCAAATGTATAACTATGGAATAGAAAAATATCTTTATAGCATTTCCCATAATAGCTTTATCAAATTCTAAGCAAAAACTATTTATTATCATTAATGGTAAAGTTATATTTATTAATATTGCACTTAATCCCTTCTCTACTCTATCATCTATAAAGCCTTTCTTTCTAGCATATATTCCTATAACCATCATAATGGATAGAACTAAAACTTGATTTACTGCATCCATTAAATTATCCCCCATACATAAAAAAATTAAATTCCATACTAATTATACTCTATTTTCTTTGGTTTTTAATTATTATTTTATTGTTACCTTAATACTATTCTAATGGGCAAACCTCTTAAACCCGCATGAACACAACAAATAGTTAAATAGTTATATAGTTTTATAGCTAAATATTATACTAGTTTTATATGTATATAGTAAAATAGTCTCATTCATAGTTTTTAAGAATAGTATACTTAATTGGCCATTTTTATACTTATGTCTACCAACCACGGCTATTAATAATTTTCAACATAATTAACTATCTTGAAATACAGTAATATATAATGATTCATCATCTTCAATTATATCTACAACTATATTCATATCAGGGAATCTTTCATTAAAACCTAAAGTCCAAATTTTTTTTAATATATTTCCTAGTGCTTGTATTTGTTCATTTATATTTTTATCTTCAAAATCTGTATTCATATGAAAAAATTCTTTAATTTCATATGAATTAATAGCCTTCTCTAAAGTTTTTTTATCATTACACACAACTTTCCATTGTTCATACCTTTCGCTTGAAAAGTTATCCTTTATAAAGATACAGTTGTCTATCTCAATTATTTCGGGATAGAAAAACTTAGCGAATCCCAGTGCAATTTGAATATCTGACTTCATATTTACATAATTCCACCATGAAAAACTTTTAGGATTAGCCTTTTGCCATACAATATATTCTTCAATTATTTTATCTTCGAATAATTCCATCTTTTCACTTCCTATCCCATTTTATTATTTCCTATTAAATTCATAACAATAAAGTCCATTTAACTCTTTTAACAAACCTTAATTACTTATCTCTAAATTTATTGTTTTTATATTTATAGAATCCTAAACTATATACAGTTACTATTAGACTTAAAAATAGGATTGCCATTAAAGTTACAAATATGGGCTTGTATCTATAAGAAATATCCTGGTATTTATTTTGTACAGTTACTGAAACTACTAATATAATTACTAGTATTGCAGCTTGTATGGTCATAACTAATAAATATATTCGTTCTTTTTTATCACCTTTATACTTAAAAACAAATATAAATAAGTATAAAATAATCAATAGTAATATAGCAAAAATTATTGGCTGTGGTATATCATCTATGCCATAATCCTAATAAATGCCATTATTATAAGAATTATTATAGTAGCTAAAATATTTTTCTTGCTTATCATATAAATTTCCTACTTTCTCAATTTTATGGTATTGCAATTCCTGGCCACTCTATTGCATAATAGACTAAATTGCTCAGCGTCATTTAGTCTCAACCCTACAAAACCACTATATTCATAATATTTATTCATAAACTATTTTTATAATAAATTAAATGATTATATAGTTTATTCCTGATTTTTAAAATATTCGATGTTTTGCTTAGTTGCAAGATTTTTAATATCATTATAGAATTGTTCACTCTCTATATTAACTATATTAAACTTATAATTATCTGTTGATGTTTTTATGTACATGTATTTTACACACCCTTGAATCCTGCTCCCCGTAAAAGAATTGCTAATTTCTATTTCTACTATATTTTCTAATGGAATTTGTGTCTTTTTTATAAATGATTTATAGAGCACAATTTCTTCATCAGATATTACTAATTTATAATTATTATACCGTGCAATTAGAATTGGTACTGTTGCTGTTATACTACTAATAATAGCAACTATCTTGGAAATATTTATTGTGTTAACAAGAATTATAGTTCCAATAATGTCTATTATAATCCAAATAACTATCTCTCTAATAACTGAATATTTCCTGTTCATATATCTTAATTCCCCCCACCTTTGACTTTATATTAAACTACAATTTACTTCATACTTCTCATACAAGCTAAAAACTCTGTTATTCTACACAAATTCCATTAGTTAATTCTTTATAAAATACATCATTTCCTTCTAGGGTATATCTAAGTTTAATATCAAAATTCAGGGATTTAGTTATTAAAACCCACTTATACTATTTAAGGTAAATTTACATAGAAATACTTTTAAATCTTTAAATCTTTTTATATAAAACTAAGATAATAAATTAATTCCATTATATATAGAATAAAGAAATTTATAATATATTAGGTATACCGAAATTTAATTTCTAATTTTTTATTTAATATAAGTAATTCTAGATTATAACCATATCTTTAATAATATCCTTCTTATATATCATATATAAGTTTTAATTATAGAATATCTAATTTCGATATTTTTTTATAATTATCATTGATATAATAATTATACCTAAAAGTGATAATATAATAATCATTAATAATATTAACAACAATACTTTATATTCTTCTACATTTTGTGGAAAGTAACTTAAAAATATAATTGCTATTATAGTACTAACAATCGCAACTGCGAATAAAATTGAAAATACTATATAACAAACCTTCTCTCCTCCTGTTAATTTTTTATTAAGTATCCCAATTAAAAACATAGCGTATGAAGCTGCTAATAAACCTATGATAATTGGTACTGGTATATTCTCTATTCCTAAACTTCCAAGTATAAGCTTCGATATAATAAAGACAGCTATTCCTACTACTGCATATGTACCTTTATTATTGACATTCATCTTTCAACTCTCCTTATATTACTCTAATCAAACTTCTTAATTATCTCTGTAACTCCCCATTTAACAACTTCTGTACCTATTACAATACCTAAACCTACACTAGCACCATATACCCATACTCCAATTTTAAAGATATAAAAATAATAAAGGTAAAGTTCATAAAATTTTCTATGTTCTTTACCTTTATGTAATGTGTTATTTATTTCTTTATCATATTAGTTTTCTTTGCAATAATTAAAAATATTACTACTCCCAAAATTGCTGCAGAAATTCCACTACGCATTATAACCCTCCTAAAAACGCTCCCGAACTTTATTAATTTAATATGTTTTGGGAAATTTTTTATCCTTAACACTATACAAATAGTTAGATATTGCTATTATATAAACAATACTTAAACATACAGTAACTCCTATCAAAAAAATACCTGAAATAAATTTATCTCCATTACCTTCTTCAATTATTATTGGACTAGAGTCTATAACTTTAGCAATTGTTAATAATATTGCAGTTACAATTAATGAAACACTTAAATCTCTCTTTATATATCTTCCATGGGTACCTTTTTTAACACTGCTAATATAGTCTTCATTTTTTACTATTATTCTTTTGTAGAAAATATATAAATTTACTAATATATAGTTTGAAAATATTATTATTTTTGTAATTGTGCTTTCTAGTGTTAGGCAATTTACAGCTTCTAGATATAATGATAATACTACTAGAATTCCTTGTATTGGAATTAAAATGTAAACACTTTTATATATTGGTTTCTTATTAACGTTTAATACTATATTTATTACATTTAATATTAAAGTAAGTACTAATAATACTGGAGCTATGCTATGGTACACTTTATCATCACTACTTAATATCAAATTAAAAAGTATACTTCCTAACATACATCCTATTGAAATAAAAACATTTAATTTCTTTAAATCTTTAACTTCCATCTCATCTGCTTGTTTAATTTTAGCTGATTTCATTTTCTCCTCCTTCTAAACCCCTGATATAACTGAGTTCTTTAATCTACCTATATCATCTTCATAAGATTTTGCTACACCATAACTAATACTAGCTGCTAAAAGAGCAGTCCCCCATAATGGGGCTGTTATTCCAAGGTAAGCTACTCCCGCTGCTATCAATGCTGCTGTTGCTGTCCCTATTGCTATATCTGCTAAAGTATCCACTGACCATCCTATTGCAGTATGATTAATCTATATTTTTCATTACTAACCTAATAGAAAAAGTGACAGCATTCAATTATACTAATAACTATCACTTTTTTCCATAAGTTTTTTATTCTATTTATGTAGTAATACCGTTATTAACCCTTCACTATTTTAAAGTTTACTTTTTTTACTGCTACTCTAATACATACATTACTTATTAAATAATTTTATAGTTTATTCCTGATTGTTAAAATATTTAATATTTAGCTTAGTTGCAAGATTTTTAATGTCATCATAAAACTGTTCACTCTCTATATTAACAATATTAAACTTATGATTATCTTCCGCTGTTTTTATATAAATGTATTTTACCACCCCCTGAATCCTGCTCCCCGTAAAAGAATTACCAATTTTTATTTCCACTATATTTTCTAATGGAATTTGTGTCTTTTTTATAAATGATTTATAGAGTACAATTTCTTCATCAGATATTACTAATTTATAATTATTATAACTTGCTACTAGAATTATTACTGTTGCTATTATACTAATAATAATAGCACTTATCTTAGAAATATTTGTTGTATTAACAAAAATTATAGTTCCAATAATAGACATTATAATCCAAACAACTATATCTTTAATAACTGAATATTTATTGTTCATAGATCCTAATTCTCCCTTTTAATTTCTATTTTAAATTACAATTTACTTCATATTAAGCTCTAAACAACTTATATTTATATGACATTAATGGTATATTTAAATTAATTCCCACTGATGGAGCACTAATTATTGGTTGACATGTCCAATCAACCATAATTTGAATGTTTTCTGGCATATAATCATAAGCATCCTTTAATCCTCCAGATCCTATTCCAACAATTGCTCCCCATGGTTGTGGTAGAGAAGCAGAGCCTAGAGATACAACAGAAATTTGACGTTTAAACCAAGATTTTTCTGTAGCAAAACTTTTTATATCCATAAAACAGGATTATAATATCTTAAATGTACATTCATTATTTCTTCATTTAATGCTCTTTTTCCTTCTATATAATTTACTAACAAGTAATATCATATAAAAAGAAAAAGTGATAGTTATTCCACTTGATTGGAACAACTATCACCTTCATAAGTATTTTCCTTTTATTTTTAAAATTACTTATCTTTATTTTATAGATACATAGGTTACTTCTTAAATCTCCATTTATACTAATTTAGGGATTGTATAAAAATGCCTACTTTATACTTTATTTATGTTTCCTATATAATATACTTAAAATCGGGTGTATCACATATATTTTACGCAACCAACTTCATAGTACTCCTTTATTTACCACATTAAGTTTTTTCTAGATATTTCTTTCGACACTTTATATAGTAAAGTTTTCTTTTAAAAAATATATTTTTAAAAAACAATTAAGTTTTCTGTACTATATTTTCATTAAATATAATATTATTTCTACAATAAATTTAATTATTATCATTCCACAACCATATATAGAAAAACCACATAGTAATCTGAGCCAATTCAGCATGAACTTATCTTTACCAATATATTTTTTTGATTTAAGAGATTTAGAACTTTCCTTAAATCCAACATAAGAAAGTAAAAAAATCATCAACATTAACATAGTATAAGCAATTTTTAATAAAATATCTCCTACAATATTCACGATAACCTCCCCATCTAGTTGTTAATGTAATTTAATTAAAATTAAATTAGATATAACCGTATATATGATTATAATAATAATATACACTAATCCTATCTTTAATTCTTTCATTTTAACTTTCTCTCCACTTGGCAACCCCTTCATAATATGCTGTACAGCTTTAAATGTTAAAATTATACATGGAATTGTAATAAATATAATTATTAATCCAACTTTTATATTCATAATTGATATACTACCTCCTTAAATATACCCCATTTTAGTATTACTTAACTAATGTTTAATCCAGACTTTTAATGATGTTTCTAGACCTAAAATTTAAAAAATTCTCCTATATAATGTATAATTATAATATTATTTAATACGAAAAATAGAGATAGGAATCACTCCTGTCTCTCACATAATAATTGGTATAAATCAAATTCCTACTTATATTTTTCAGAATAGTTATATGTAACTTTAAGTAGTAACTAAGCTAGTTCATACTTATTTTATTGAATACTAACTATTAATTTTAGATGGGATAGGAATTTGATATCTTTTAAATAATCCAACTATGAATTTTTTTTCTTCATTTGTTATATTCTTATCATAATATAGAAATAATTCCCTTCCATTTCCAATTACTTCTTTTATGGATTGCACGGTGTAAATAGCATTGAAGAACATATTTTCATCTGCCATGCTGTAAAATCTTGGTAGTTTATCAATCTTAACTTCAACAAGATTTTCTTTTTGTTTTGTATTTTCTTCTGTTTTGCTTTTGTTTAGGTTTATAAGCAAACTTTCAACTAACAAAAAAGCCCTTTCTTGAGTTGAAGCTTCTCTCCAATCATCATCAAAACAATCACTAGGCTGATTGTATTTATATATTTCTCCCGGAACTGAAAAAATTATATCCTGAATTTTTTTTAATAATTCATCGCTGTTCATTTTAACCCCTCCTAAACATGTGTTTTTATGGACAAGCAACATTTGCCGGATTACTTTTCATTTGTTACTTTAATAAAAAAAGTTATAGCATTCAATTATAGAATCACTACCACCTTTTTTACATATACTATTTATTCCATTTATCCAGTAATTCCTTTATTCTTACATCTATAAAAACCTCTGAATTATCCTTTGTTCTTTTATATACGATTCTTACTATATCTCTATATACTTTTACTTCATAGCTATAACCATATCGTAACTTTAAGTAAGTAAATCTATTATCTTTAGCATTAAGTTGCTTATAAATATAATGCTAAAAACAATAAAAACTAATGCTAGAACCTTATAATAATTAATCCAAAACTTATATAATACTTCAGAACTTTTTTCTTTTGGTCTTTTAGATAAATCTTTAAAGAATACCCATACAACTAACATTAATATAAATAATAATATTATGTATGTTACATTAATTAAAACTTCTACAACTACTTGATTTATATTTATCACCTCTCATGTGCAGCAAGCACTATCAAATTATAACACTAACTCTTCATTTTATATTACCTTCTATTATTCAAATAATAAGTAACTATAGCAACATATATAACTGTTATAACTAAATATTTTACTCCTTTCTTAAGTTCCTTTTTTCTTTCATATTTATCCAAATTGTTACCAAAGGATGTAACTGTCCTTAGAATAGGAAAGACCCATTTGTAATTTAAATATATACTTATAATAAAAATTATACTATTTACTATATTGTTTTTGCTCATACCTTATATCCTCCATACCGCTATTTAATTTTTTTATACCTTAATTCACAAAATTCATACAGAGTTTTTATATACTTATTACACCTATATCTGTATCATATCTATATCCTCTATATCTATAAGGATTCTTTTCTCCTAATGCCTTAAGTGACACTCCGAATTTTAATTTGGTTAGTGGAACTTACTCATTTGAATGAATCTGAAAAGGAGTTTCCTTTTTAATCCACAGATATTAACTTACCCCAAGTATCGTAAGTATAAGAAACAACTTGTTTTCCAATAGAGTTTATTATGCCTATAATACCACTCTGAGCATTTCTAATGTTTTATTAATTGTATATTTTTATTTATATATTTTAAAATTAATATACACAGAGGGCTTTCACAAAATAAATAATTCTATTTTATGAAAACCCTCCCTCATTTTTAAAGTATATTATATATAATTTACTTCGCTTCAGAATAAGATAAATTTATATTATTCAATTTCACTATAATATAAATATTTTATAGGTTCTGGTTATAATCATAATATATATCGAAATATTTCAAATATTAATTTAAATATATATGTAACACTAAAAATTATAGTAAGTATGCCTAAAAACTTATAATAGTTCATAAGAAATTTGTATCCCAGTTGCTGCTTCTTTTCTTTTGCACTTTTAGAAAACTCTTTAAATATTACATATCCAATTAATAATAAAATTAATAGTAAAGCTATATATACTATATTTATTATAATTTTTATTGACAAATTTTCTATAATTAATCCTCTCCCTCATAATAACAATTTTTTATTATAAAGACTACTATATATTTAAAAAAGTTTATTTATTATAATAGTATATATAATCGTAATAAATAAATATTTCACTGCTTTTTTTAACTCATTTTTTTTCTTTTTACTTTCTAAATTAATTTGTGGCATAATACCTCTCAACATATGATATACCCATTTAATATTTAAACATGCACTTATTATAAAACATGAAATATCTACTAAAATATCCTTACCCATTACGTTCTCTCCTTTCGTAGATATTTAAACTTCGTACCTTATTACTTAATAAAAATTTTAGTAATGCAATAGTCTCCCTAAAAATTGCTCATGTATTCTCTCTTAATTTATTTTTAAACTAATAATTTAGGGTAATACCTTAAAGTTCAATTCATATTTTCCCAGTAACTTCAGCTCCAAAAAACCAACTAGCTGCTGCCCCTAATACTATCCCAAATCCACTACTGTCAGCATATCCTCAAGTCGTAAAACTACCTCCAATTCCAAGAGATGCTCCAACTTGTAACTCGCAGTTGAAAATCCCAATACCTCCTTTGAGTCTCTCCCCAGCTTTAAGTGGCGTAAGATGTAGACCTGCTTCATAGACATTCCATTTATTATCACCATTCCATACTGCTCCAATACCTGTTGCTCCTCCTAAAAAGGCTTGTATTGGAAAGTCGGGAGTGCTTATTTCACAACTTCCAAACACCCCAGACTTACCATAAATTCCAGTAACATTTGCAATCTCAGCATCAGCCACATGTCTCGTATACCCTCTAGTAGTCCTTGTTGTAATTACACCACTAGTACTCTTATTTTTTCTTTTTCCATAATTATTCATAACCTTATAAGAAGCATCTCTCATTGCAGCTGTTTCTTCACCTTGAGTATACATAGGTCTAAAACCATTAGGATCTTTACCATTTACAGGATTATTATTACAATAAGCAAATATATTATGTGATAACAATGCTCCTACATTTCCACCAATAGCATCAACATTCAAGAATCTTCCCCACTCAGGATTATAATATCTTGATTGTACATTGATTTTTTCTTCATGAAATACTCTTTTTCCTTCTATATAATTTTTTAACATTCAATATCTTGTATAATTATTTTATTTTTATAATTCTATTCATAATTAAAATATCTTTAAAAATACTAGTAGTTTTAAAAATATAAAAAACGCCAACAGATATTCTAGTCTGTCGACGTTATACTATTACTTTTCTAACTTACTCTTAGCACTTTTGATCTTATATATTTATACTACTTTATTAATTATATTTTTTATTTTCAGTAGCCCATACTCTAAATATTTTTAATATTTCCTCTAACTTATCTATACTACCTCCGCCTTTAAATACTCCATCTGCAACACTACAATGGATCCAATTTAAATCATCAATATATTTGAACTTTATTAAATTCTACATCTTCTAAATAAGTATCTACCAAGTCTATATCTACTTTCCATCCTGGATTATCAAGTGTATCTATTTTTATTCCATAATAGTGTTCCCAATCACCATAACAATTGCTTTTGTACCATTAACTTAACCATGCTATCATATCCAGCTTATTTACACCTCTTATTTTAAATTGAGTTATATAAACACAAGCTTATATAGAAGATTACCTATAAAATATTAACTAAAGGAATATTTTATAGGTAATTATTAAGCTAATTATCTTAAATTAAATATATAGCTTTAATCCACTTTCTCTATTGAATAGGGATAATATGAGTAATCATCTTGAAAAAAACAATTATACACACTTACTGGAGGTTCTTTTAGTTCAAGACATATATCCGGAACTTCTCTCATTAGGGTATTATCATCCAAAAGAATAAGGTGATAATCTGAAATAAAATTATTTATTATTTTATTAAACTCCATATGCTTTTCACAATAAGGTATAGAACTAGTTTCACATTTTGTCTGACCATCAATATAATATCTTGAATATTTAAATACACAATAAGAAGCTAATACCGAAATTTCTATAATTATCCCATATACATCTTTTTCATTTTCTATATGCTCATGAAACTCTTTAGATCCTATATCAGCTCTAATATCTGATAAATTGATATACATAGAAAAGCACTTAGCATAATTAAAATCAGTAATATTATTAATATAACTATTTGGAAAGTATTTCTGCAACTTGTCAATCCAATAATCTCTATCAACATATTTGAGCAACAAAGAAGATCCTGCTGGATTTCTATATAAACTTTTAACGATTTCTACAATATCCATTTAATCACTCCATTTCTATTTAACCGGATAACCGTGTATTGTATCTTTACTAGGTGCATATTTAACATTAACTTTTGTTTCTCCATTTGCTCCTATTGGCCTTCCTGTATCCCATACCCTTACATTAGGATTATTTAATTTCGGCTCACCTTTTAACCATCCTTCCTGTGTTAAATCTACTCCATTTTCTCCTTCAGGCCATAGTGATTTATTTTTCCCTTCTGATTCAAGAAATTTATTGTTCGGATGGTTTATTACATGCTTACCTTGATTACCAGCATCTACAGGCGGTGCACCTTTTACATTTCCAAACACCTTTCCTTGATTAGGTAAATTAGATTTGTTATTATTTCTTTTGGCCTTAGAATTATCATTTTTACTGTTGTTACTAGAAAAAGTTATAATTTTCCAAATAGCTCCTATTGTTCCAACAGTGCCATACCATGCTCCTTTTACGGTGTCTGCTAACGCTCCACTACCGCCAATAGCAGCGGCACCAAAACCGCCTCCACCACCATATTCATTTGACATACAATGCGCCAACCCTAATGGGTCTTTGAAAATTACGGGATTATTAGCACAATATGCAAACATATTATGAGATAACATACCTTGACCTGTAGATACTACTCCATCAGCATTCAAGAATCTTCCCCATTCAGGATTATAATATCTTGATTGTAAGTAGTAATATCCAGTCTCTGTATCATATCTATATCCTCTATATCTATAAGGATTCTTTTCTCCTAATGCTTTATCTCCTGTTATAGATATTAATTTACCCCAGGTATCGTAGGTATAGGTAACAACTTGCTTTCCAATAGAGTTTATTATTCCTATAATATCACTTTGAGCATTTCTAATGTAGAAATATTGTTCAGTATCATTTAGCACGAAGCCTACAAGACCTTTATCTCCATAGTTATATAAAATTTTGTCTGCTTTACTTCCATTAGTTATTTCTTCATATACTACATTACTTCCTTCTAGTGTGTACTTATAGTTCACTCCATCTACTGTTTTTTCTGTTCTTATTCCATCGCTATTATACTTATAACTAATGTTTTTACTATTTCCTGTTATAGAAGCTAATGTTCTTCCACCTTCCCATTTAAAGGTATAGCCATCATAAGTTAATGGATTTCCTATTGCATCATAGGTTATGGCTTTTCCATTGTAAGAGGTTAACTTATCCTTCCAATTACTATCACCATAGCTATAATCTACAGCTTTAGTTGCTGCTCCTAGTGTTGCGTTACTTGTTAGTGCATATTCTGCCGCCTTTAGAATGTTTCCACTTTGATCATAGGTATAAGCTATAGTTTTATTAAGTTCTCCATTATCTTCTCTTATAACCTGTCCTAAACTATCATAATAATACTTTATTACTTTACCATTATTTACAGTTTCAATTCTTCCTAAATCATCATAGGTATATTTTATTTCGCTATTGCCATTTTTTATTGATGATACCATTGAAGTTGTTGAACCTGCATAACCAGCTTTGTATTCATATCTTGTATCATAGGTATAAGCAACATCTAAGTTTAGTGTTCTAGATTTAGTTCTTCCTATAGAATCATAAATATAAAAATAGGTTTTTCCTGAAGGCACTGATCCATTTGCGGGTTTTCCATCCTTATCAAACTCAAAGAATGATGAATATAGTTTCCCATTTATATAGTTTTCTTTTTTACTAGTTTTATCAGTCTTATCATAATCATATTTAAACCAATTTCCACTTGAATCCTCTGTTTTTACTAGTCTGTCTGCTAAGTCATAGGTGTATTTATTAGTAATTCCGCTTTTTAAATCCTGTGATATAGCTAAATTCCCAGAATTATCATAGGTATATTTTGAAGCTGTCTTACCATCTAGGGTTTTACTAGTTACCCTATTTAAATTATCATAACTGTAGGCTACTGTATTGCCATTTCCATAGGTAGCATTTTTTAATACACCTGATACATTATCATAGTTATTGGTTATTAAAGTGCTACTTCCCACTGCTACAGATTTCTGATTTCCATTTCCATCATAGGTAAAGTTGTAGCTTGTACTATTGCTAGAAACCTTTGATAATCTATCATTATTATAAGCATAGTTGTTCTGTCCAACCCTAGCAGTTGCTTTTCCTCTTCCTTTAGTATACATTGATTTTACAGCATTGTCATCATAGCATTTGCTTGAAAGTATGAGTTCATCTAGATTTCCTTCTATTGAACTACCAGATAATTTTTGACCTATACATATGTTAGCTCCTGAAAAATCTTTATAGGTACCTGAAGCTGATTTTTCTTTGTTTCCATTAATATACATATTGGTTGTAAGAGTTGTTCCGCTTTTATTCCAAGATATTGTTAACATATTCCATTGTCCTGTGGTTACAGCTGTATTTGATGTTATTATATCTACAATACTTCCACTACTATTCTTAACAGATAACTTTACTTTATTATCCGAAGCTAAATATGCCTCTATCACACCAATATTTTCTCTAGTTGTTCCAGAAAATATATATCTTGTACTAGTACTTGCACTAGGTTTAAGCCAAATATTCATTGTTCCTGAGTTGTCCCTTATTCCACTACTATAGTTAGCATATCTGCCTCCTGTAGCTTGCATAGTTAGCTCATTAGATGAATCATACTTACTCTTATCTGTAAGTGCTCTAAGTCCATTAATACTTGAAGAATTTCCTCTTAAAGGAACATATTCATCCCAATTTTTGTAGTATCCATAGTTACCACTTTTTAGCTTATTATAGTACCCTTTTAATTCTGTTAAATTATCTAGTTCATTGGAACAGTAGAACTCTTCAACTTCTCCATTAAGTGCATTACTTCTATTTGATTCAGCCCCTACTCTAACATTACCACCAGTAAAGTCTTTTACACTACTAACAGTAGCATTCTTTATTTCATCATCTATAGTTAATGTAGCTTTTAATCCTGAAGTTGTATTTTCCCATTGTAATATAGAAGAATACCAAGTGTTAGCATTAACAACTTTACTTGATATAATTATATCTTTCGAAACGCCGCTACTGTCTCTAACTGCTAGACATAATTTATTACTTGTATTTATATACGTTTTAAATAAACTTCCATTAGGAGATGAACTATTGAGTAAGTATCGTGTAGTTCCGTTGTTATAAGTTTTAAATTTAATAGCCATGGTTCCCTTATTTTTACTAATACCAGTATTATATAGTGGTCCTCCACCATTTTGAATTTTAAAAGTATAATGTCCATTACTATCTTTTACTGGAGTAGCACCTAACTCAATATATCTGCTTCCTAGATCTCCACTACTGTTACCGTTTATAAAGAAAGTTTCTCCGGTTTTCTGAGTCCCATATTGTTTATATCCAGTGGTGTTTACCAGCTTATCTGTCTCATCGTATCCATAATAAGTAGCAACTCCCTCTGAATTAATTGTTACATCTAACGTATCCTTAGATTCGCTATATACGTTCAGTATTTCGTTTCCACTGGTATCTATAGTTCTTTTTGTGTATCCTGCAGTATCACCTGAAATATTACTGCTTTCCATAAACAATCCACTTCCAGATATCTTTGATACTACTGCATTCCCATACTCATCATAAATAAAAGAACTTATAATGTTTTCTGCCGTAGTAGTTTGAATTAAATTCCTATTACCATCGTATGAATACTTAGTTGTATTTCCTTTTGGATCTGTAACAGAAGTTAATTTATCGTCACCATCATATTTATAATTAGTTTTTTGTTTTATTAAATCCTCTGTAGATATAATATTACCCTTATCATCGTACTGATAGCTTGCACCAAATTCTTCTTTATATAATTGGAATCCATCAAAATAAGCTATATTAGCATTTTTATAGTAAAGTCCATATATTTTTACACTTTTATAATCACTTTTAGCCACAACTTGTCCTGATACATATTGCCATGTTGATGAATCTCCATTAAAAGGAATTACAGTCCATTCATAACTACCGTCTGGTTTTTCTAGTCCTACATCTAGAGCAAAGTATCTTCCGCTAACATCAACTGGAAGAGATTCTCCTTTTGCCCAACCAGATGCTACAAAAACATCATCTTTCTTACCTGAAATATTTATAGTTTGATATATATTCTTATTTTTATTAGGATTCCCTGGTATTTTATAAACAGCCTTTATTTTATCTAAACTTGAAGGATAAGTTGCGTCCGTAGAAATATCTAGACCCATACCGTTTTCCCAATTGCTGGCATCCCAAAAGCTAGCACTTTTGCCTCCATTTTCTACAAAGTTGGCATTCTCCACCAGATTATATCTATTAGCAATTTCTCCATCCTCTACTTGTAGATTATCAAAGTATGCAGTCCCCGTTTCTTCAACTACTCCACATCTGATATATACAGTATTAGATACCGAATCTGCCGGCAGTGTAAATGTAACTGACTCTCTATTCCATCCCGTAGTTCCACTTATATGTTTAGATTCTATAGTTGAGTATGCCCCAGCATTATTCTGATAGTTTACAAATAAAGCAGCACCTTTTTTATTAGTATTACTTATTCCATCAGTGGATACATATCCTGAAAATGTATAAGTCTTACCCTTTTCTAAGGTGACAGCTTGACTATAAAATCTCCTACTAGTTTTATTTGTCATATTTACCTTTAATGAATATTTTCCCATGTTAGCTTTTGTAGTAGTAAATTCATTAGTACCTGCAGAACCTGTCCAGTAATCATTTGCCCAATATTTATCCTTTAACTCACAATTATGATTCATTAAATAATTACTACTTGTCTTTTGAACTTTAGATTCTAATTCTAGTCTGTTTTTTACTTTTTCATTACTATTATACTTATAGTATTGTGCACTTCCATTAGAATCTTTAATAGATATTGTATTTCCTCCATTATTAAATTGATAAGTATTAGTTCTACCCTTAACATCCTTTATTTCAGTTTCATTATAGCTGTATTTAAAGGTTAGACTTTGCCCCTGTGTCCCAGCTGTATCTACATAAGTGGCAGTTTTAACTCTTGAAGTAGAACCTCCATAATAGGTATAAAGCAATTTAGCACCATCTAAACTTTTAACAGCAGATAAATTGTTATTACCTTCATAAGTATAATAAGATGCCTTACCATCTGGATAAGTTATTCTGCTTAATTGTATTCCATTATAAGCATAGCTAGTTTTTCTTCCCGCCGGATCAGTAATACCAATTAACGTTCCACCTGATGTATATTGTAAAAGTGTAGTTCTTCCTATGCTATCCTGAACTCCACTTATTATCGTTCCACTATAAAGTATAGTGTTAGTGTTATTAGTAGTATCTGTTATAGTTTTAAGATAACCACCAGGAACAAAATATAATTTATTTCTATCTTTATCCGTAATTATATAGCTTCCATCACTATTTTTAGAGAATTTAATACCTTCAAGACTTTCACATTTATAAGTTTTAGATGCTGAATCATAATAAAAATAATGATTAGTTCCATCACTATCAAAATATTTATAATAGGTTTTACCATTTATTACTTCTTCTGTTATCCTTTGTTGAATATTGAGTTTCCACCCTTTTCCGTATCCTATATCAATGCTTTTATCATTACTATTATAAACATGTTCAATTTTCAATGCTAACCTACTATCTGAGGCTGTATAATCATTATGGGTAAAAACAACATTACCATTATAATCATTAATATATCCTATTCCTGTTCTGCCCATATCCTGTGAATGATATGTCCAATAGTTCTCTAACCCTGTATTATTAACATATTGAATTGATACTAATGGCCATCCAGAACTATAAGCACTATGACAATCTGAAGATAAAAAAGCCGTATTTCCGGATGTAGGTTTATCTCTTTTTAAAGCTATACCATAATTATTTCCTTTTGTATACCAACCTTTTACAGCTTTGGTTACATTCCAGGAATACCAACCATTTTTAACAGTTTGTATATCTAGTATTCTGCTTTCAACTCCAGGTTTAGTTTTCCATACTATGCCTTCACTTGATGTTGCCTCCCATGGACTAGAGACTTCATATGCATTTATTTGTCCATCAGTTCCACTATAACCACTTTGCTTAAATAAAGCTAATTCTGCATTTACCACCATATCCCCAGCATTTAATTTTGGTAATTTAGTAAATTTAACATATGTTTCTGTAGTTCCTACGTTTTGAACGTTTCCAACTCTAAGAAATAAGTTGTTCCATTTATTTTCAGTATCCGTTGATGCTACAAAAGTATCTTCTATATAATTAGTATTAGTATCTGTTCTTACTATTGGGTCCACTGTGATGGGAAATTCTCTTTTGTCATCATTAATCCATTCATTATTTGGAACTATCTCTAAGGTATATCCTCCTTCTTCTGGTTCTTTGAATATTAGCTCAATATCCTCAGATAATTCTCCCTTTGCATCATACATAAAAGGCTTATCTAATTGGAATACTTCAGCTCCAGTCTCTAGGTCTTCAAATATAATTATATTTCCTTCAACTCTAGGTTTTAGATTTTCTATATTCAAATTAAACAAAATTGAAGGATTATCTATTTTTTCATTTAATATTATATTTTCCTTTACTGTTTTTCCTATCAATTTATACTCTAAGTCAATATTTTCGTAAATAGACTTAAATTCCACACTTGATTTAACATTAGGTAAAAACTTCTTATCAATTTCCTTTTTAATCTTATCTCTTAAACTCTTATTATTACTAATTGATCTTTTTGCCCTTCTATTACCTCCAAGTTGTTGTTCCACCATTTCATCAATAACTTTATCTATATCTGTATTTTCTATTGATGCTTTACTTAGTTTGCTTATATTTTTTATTTTCCTATTTTTATTTAATTTATCATTATCTTTATTCTTATTTTTATCACTACTATTAGATTTTTTTACATCTCCATTAATATCATCTTTATTATTTTCTTTAGTTTCTTTACTTACTTTCTCATCTTTATTTGAATCTTTTTTTTCTTCTTTTTCTTTATTCTCTTTAACTTTTTCTTTTTCTTTATTTGCAGTTTTATCTATTGTAGTATTTTTTGATACTTTTCCTATTAAATTAGTTTTCTTTTTTAGTTTAGTAGTTTCACTATCAATAGGTGAATCATCTATTCTATCCTTTATTTCTTCATTTGTAGTTGGTTTTTCTGTTTCTCCACCTTTTTTGTCTTCAGTAGATGGTGATTCTGTTTCATCCTCTGTTTTGCCATCTAACGGTGGATTATCTATTTCCCCTTCTTGTTTATCATCATTTGATGGTTTTTCACTTTCCTCGCTTGGTTTATCCTCTGTTGATGGCTTTTCTGTTTCTTCGTTTTTCTCATTATCTATAGTTGGTTTTTCTTCTTCAACACCTTTATCATCTGATGCTGATACTTCTTCTAATTTTTCTCCGATGCCAACACCTATGTTCCACCATATTTTATACTTATCCTTTGATACAGAAATAAGCTCTTTATCACTGGCATTTTTACCTATCCTAACAGTGAATTCATTTTCTTTATTTTCATAATAATTCCCTTTATCCTGCAATGAATTATTAATATCTACCCATTTGCCATTTTTTAAATAGTGTATAGGTTCTTCATATAATATTGCTTCATAAGTTCCATCGTCTTTTAAAAAGTACTTTGTATTCTCCTCTCTCTTCTCTTCAAGTTCTCTAACTATTTCTGCCTCCTGATTTTTTTTAGTAGTTACTTCTCCTGTGTCACCCGCAGCACTTACTATAATTGCATTTATTGGTGTCATTGTTACCAATAATGTAATTACAAGTAATCTACATATAACCTTGTAAAATTTCGTCATAATTATCCCCCCAAAATATTTATTACATTTTTACAATTCTACAAGTTTCACCTTTTACCTTTTTATTTCCATGTACTTTCATGTTCAAAAATGAGCCTTTCATGCACATTTTGTATATTAGAATAACTACCTAACTCTAAAAAATATTTTCTTCTCAAACGATTAGTTGTATTTTATTATTAAATTGAACAATGGGTGAGAGTTTTTTACATTGTACTTTTAACTAATACAACTCATTAAATTAAATATATCCTTATTGCTTTTTATTTTTATATAATATAAATTAAATATATAAATACTTTAGGAGGTCTTATGTTTAATAATTTTATTTTATATTTAATTGTAATAAACCTAATTGGATTTTTTATAATGTTGATAGATAAAAGGAAGGCTATAAAAAGACAATGGAGAGTTAGTGAAAAAGCTCTTATATGTATATCTATAATAGGAGGTTCCATTGGTATGTTAGCTGGTATGAGCACTTTTAGACATAAAACTAAGCATAAAAAATTCACTATTGGTATTCCTCTTATCCTTGTTATACAAATAGCTATATTAACTTATTTTAGCAGTTTATAATTATAGAAACGGCTTCTTAATCCTTGAGCTTTCAGTGTGTTTTCTCTGGTATTATATGGTAAAACCCTAAAGCCCGCATGAATAGAACAAATAGTTAACTAGTTATATAGTTTTATAGCTTCATAGTTAACTATTTTTATAGTTCCATATAAAAATAGCTTCCTATACAAATATTTATATAGGAAGCCATTAATTCAATTTAAAATACAATTCTATAGTTTATAGCAAGCTTCTACCTCACCTGCATATAACACATGATAGTCTTCTGCTGGATAGCTTGAACTCTTTATTTCATCAGATAAAAATTCTGGATTCATTTCTTGTTTATAAACTATTTTACATTCATAAGTCAATACATTAGATTTTTCTATTATTGGAGTATCTACAGTTTTAGCTGGAATTAGTTTCAAATCACATTCCTTAAATTTATCATAATCTCTTCCTGATTTAGTACCACAGAATTTAATTTCCTCCTTTAAGCTATCATCAAGAGGAATTGTTACAGTAAAGTTATCAGCTTTTTCTATAATAGAAAAGGTATGTCTATGCTTTCTCACTAGTACTGTAAATATAGGTTTTCCCCATTGGAAGCCAACATTTCCCCAACCTATTGTCATAGTATTAACTTCATCTCCAGCCTTTACAGTTAAAAAGGCACCTTTTTCATGCAGATTCCTTATTGCTACATTTAAGTCTTCAGTAAATAATTTAAAATCAACCATTTAAATCTCTCCTTAAAATTATTTTTTATTTACATTATACACTTATTTATATAGGAGGAGGTCATTGAAGATAATAATGCTCCATAATCTACATCAAAAGAAATTATATCACCAACTTTGTAGTCTGCTTCACTTTCCGTTACATCTAATAAAAGATGATCACTACTGCCACCTAATATTCTTATTTTTTCATCTCTAGGAGTTATTCCATCAATTTTTACGTCTTGTCTTCCCATTGAAATTATAGCTCTTTTTATTGTTCCTCTATCCTGAAAGGTTGGAACCTCTCCAAAGGCATCCATACCAATATTTCCTATTGGTACAGATGGCTTATCCTTAATTTCTATAATTTCACCTTTTAAGGTAAACACATCTTTAAACATTCCTGGAATATCTCTTCCATAAGCAGTTTCTCTTCCTAAAACCACTGATTCCCCAAGTCTTAAATTATTAATTCCTTCTGGAATAGTTTTATTCATTACCATATACAAACTACTAGAATTTCCTCCTGATACTATAGGTATCTTAATATTTAATTCTTCTTCTATAGTGTTTTTTATTTTAAGCAACCTTCCTAAATTTACTTCATCGGGTATTACTCCTCCATAGCAAGTTAAATTTGTTCCTATCCCCATAAGCTTTATATTAAGCAATTTAATAATTTTCCTGGACATTTCTAGTACATCTTTCTCTAAAACACCTTCCCTTAAATCTCCTAAATCTACCATTAAAATTATTTTATGAGTTTTCTTAGCTCTTATAGCTTCCTTTGATAATGCCTTAATTGTATCTATCTCTGAATTAAGGGAAATATCACTATACATGATTACTTCTCTTACTTCACTAAGAGCTGGAATTCTAAGAAGTAACTTTTCACAATTTAAATTTGCTATCTTTTTTAAATTTGCCACTCTTGAATCTCCTATGGTTTTTACCCCTGCATCTAAAACCCCTTGAACTATATCTGGGTGTGAACAAAATACCTTAGTTACTACAGCTACATCTATCATCTTTCCATTACACATATTTAATAAAAATTTAGTATTATAGGTTAATTTATTTAAATCAATTTCAATTCTAGGATATCTATCCTTTACTTCTTCTTTCCATAACTCTTGTTCAAGGACAGTATTATAAGTTAAATTTTCTTGATTTAATTCTACTTCTGAATAACATTTTTCCATTCTCTAACTCTCCTCTTTTACAGAAACTAAAAATCTAATTTGTTATTATAGATTTAAACTAGCTTTAAGCAATTCTATTGCAGCTTCCTTATTTTCTCTACTTAAAACTCCAGCACAGGCCATGATATACATATTATCTAGGAGTACCTTTGCCTCTTTTGTGGGACGCATGGTAATGTCTCCCTTAACATCCTTTATACTCTCCAGCATTTCCTCGCCTTTACCTAACCTAGTTAGAGCACCTCCTGTACCTATGATATATTTAACCATTGATAAATCCTTTCCATAGGCACTAAACTTTCTTCCTGAATTGTATACTCTTTTAATTTGCCCTACATGTCTATCTATGGCAGTGTTTACAGCCTTTTGAGCAAGGACCCTACTCCAATATTTCTCTTCTTCTGTAGTTGGAATAGGCTTAATGAAACTACTTATACTATCCTTAGTTCTTCCTTCTAACTCGTGATGTTGTAAAAGCTCTAATACATTTTCTCTATTTACATATACCCCTAAATCACCTTCTACGGTACGCTTTGCTTTTGGTTCTGGAGTCACTAATATATCTAAAATTTCCACACTACCTTCTGTTACGGAATGAACATCTGTAGTAGCTCCTCCTACATCCACCACTATTACATCACCTATTATTTCATAGAGTAACTTTGTAGCTTCCATTACAGCTCCAGGAGTTGGCATTATAGCTCCATCCACCATTTCCTTAATTTTATCCATGCCACCTGCTTTAACAATATTTAATTCAAAAGCATCTTGAATTATTCCTCTAGCAGGCTCCACATTTAATTCATCTACCCTAGGATATACATTATCTATTACATAAAGCTCTCTACCTTCAAATATCTCTTTTATTTCCTCTTGGTTAGCTATATTACCACAATAAACCACAGGGATATTCAGCTCAGCATCTCTTATAATCTCAGCATTATCTAAGGCAGTTTCCCTCTCTCCATAGTCTGTACCACCTGCAATCATTATAAGATTAGGATTTATTTCTTTTATTTTTTTAATATCCGTTCTTCTAAGCCTACCTGCTGTTACCATTTTTATAATTCCGCCTGCACCTAGGGCTGCTTCCTTTGCAGCTTTAACTGTCATATCTTGTACTAATCCATGAACAGTTATTTTTAAGCCTCCTGCGGCGCTACTAGTACCTATCATTCTGTCATATTCAATGGATTCTCCTAGCTGCTTCTCCATTTCATTAATTGCATTTCTAAGTCCAATAGTTACATCACCTTGTAAAACAGAAGTAAAGGCCTTACCTTGTCCTACAACCTCAACTCCTTTTTTAAAATTAAAGGCTGTTACTACAGTGGTTGTACTTCCGATTTCCGCTATTAAATATTCAACTCTCATAGCTTCCCTCCTAGTTTAAAGGGGATACCTCAAAATTTTACTAAGCATTAATCTATCCTTAAGGTAAACTTAGTTTAATTATTTGAGACACCCCCAGTACTTTATATAAATATCATATATTTTATTATTATTTAATATAGTTTATCTAATAATAAATCTTCAAATTATTATTGTTCTTTTTTAATTAAGGTTTCAATGATAAAGGAAGCAACATTATTTCCATGAGTTCCTCTACCAAAGCCAGCATCCATACCATGAGCTACAGCAATTTCATTAGTTACTTGAGTTCCTCCACAAGCTATTATGAATTTGTCTCTCACACCTTTTTCTATGCATAGATTATGAATCTTTTGCATGTTCTTTGTGTGTACATCATTGTGAGTGATAATAGTACTCATTATTATAGCTTGAGCCTTTGTCTCAATAGCTGCATCTATTAACTTTTCTACTGGACAAGAAGTTCCAAGATATACTACATCTATACCATATCTTTCAATACCACCATGCTTAATATCTATAATTTCTCTTAGACCAACAGAGTGTTCATCTTCTCCAACAGTAGCAGCTACCACTCTAATAGGATTATTCTTAACGTAATCTCTCATTACATCATCTGGTAAAAGCTCTTGCTTTTCTGGAATCTTAAGTTCATCTTTTTTAATTGCAAAGCTTACTCTACCTTTGATTTCTACTAAAGTACCTTCTGCATCTTGCATAACCTGTTTATGAATAACTTCTACGTCAGTTAAATTCATTCTTCTTCCTATTTCAAGGGCTGCAGCCTCTGCTATATTTTCCTCTTCAGTTAGGAATAATGTTGTAGATACATAGCCATCATTCTTCCACTCTACTTCTGGAATTATAGTTCCTTCCTCTTTACTATTTTTAGCCATTCTTACATTAACATTATCTTCTTCATCAAGTTCATCTATATAAACTATTTTGCTATGATTACATAATGTACATTCATCTATTGCATCACATGGCTTCTTATATTCTTCTGGAATATTATTATATCCAAAGTGAGCACATACTGGAGCAAAGTATTCTTTATCTCTTGGAACTACTGTATCAACAGCAATACCTCCATCTATCTTTCTTGCAATACCATCACTATTTCTTTCTGGATATTCTCCTGAATCTACAAAGAATCCATCTTCTACAGCTTTGAAGTATCCACCATTTTCAATCATTTCCTCTAGGAATAATACTGCTCTTTCCTTAAGTTCTCTAACCTTCTCTGGAAGATATCCATCCTTTTTAAGCTCTATCATATCCATTAAGCCATCCATACCAATTAAAGCTTGCTTAGCTGTATTTACAGCATGGATATTATTATAATGCCAAGGTACATTTCTTCCTTCATCAGGAGTGATTGTACTTTGAATATCTGCTGAAGTAAGTTCAGATATTAACAAGTTTAATGAATGGGTTACTGTAGCTTCTCTAGTACAAGATGCCATGTATTTTGTGTTCATCTGTGCTCTCATTTTATAGTTTTTAAATAAGTCTCTAAGTGCTACAGCATAAGGTAAATCATATCTTAAACATGGAGCTGGTGGTGCTGTTGGTGGTACTGTAGATAGTGATATATTGCTTTGTTTCATACCAACCTTCTCAGAGAATTTTGAATTTATAGCATGTTGAACCATAAGTTCAGGCATTACCTTATAACCCTTCATTGCAGTTGCGTTTGCATTATGTGCTCCATCTATTTGTAAAATATCAGCCCATGCCATTATATGTTTTGCTACTGCTGCATCAACGAAGGATCTAACCATATTTATGTTTCTGTAAAGTACATTATATTGAGGATCCTGGTGAGCTCCATTTATTCCTTCCTCTGCAAACATTACAGCAATATCTGGCCCTGCAACCCCTGATACATAGGAGTGGAAATTTATTGGTCTTCCTACTTCTTCCTCTATCATATCAAGAGCTTTTCTTGTAGCTCTAACTTCTTTTCTAGTTATTGGAACTCCTCCAGTTCCTTCTGGACTTCCTTCAATTAAACTATCATAGTGACTTTGTCCTGATGTTCTTATAACCATTATATGATCTGCACCGTGCCAAGCTGCCATTCTCATTCTTCTAATATCATCTTCAAATCTTCCTGAAGCTATTTCTGAAGTTATTACAGCTTTTGGTTGAGGGTCTATATTAGCAAAGCTGGTTGCCGATGGAAGTGCTTTACTATTTTTTAGAGGTTTTGATATCTCCTTATATTCAAACTCTCCCATTGGCTCTTTATATTCTTCTCTCCAATGCCAACCTCTTCTTTTAGGTTCATACTTATCTAAGTCCTTAAGTATTTCTTCTACATCTATTTTCTTATTTATATCTAGCATTATTTATCCCCCCCAAACAAATTAGTTACTTCATTCCAGCCTTTTCCTTCTCCAAGTTCTCTACCAGCTTCTAAATATGGCACACTCTTTAATTTTGCATATTTTAAAACTACATTTCCCATACCTTTTCCAAGAAGTCCTGCTTTTAATCCTTCTTGGACTATACCTTGAGATTCTATACTTGAGAAGCCCATTCTAAGAAGTACTGACCTTTCTATAGAGGATGAGGTATTTCCATATGCTAAATCCACCATTGGATTTACTATTTCTTCTGTCAATTTCCAAAACCTTTCATATAATTCTTCATCACTTAAACTTTCTAAATGTTTTCTTCTTATTTCAAAATCGTCTTCTCTTTTCACTACTTCTCTCCCCCTAATGGTTTTTTATTATTTCACACATTATTTATCTTTACCCTATTTACTTATTAACCCTATTTCACATTAATCCCAAATTCTTTAAGAATATCTATTACTGTTTCTTTTCTAAATTTTGTTTCCTCACATAAGAAATCTAAATCTACCTGTCCCACTTCTTTTTCTTTTAAGAGCTTTACTGTGTTTTTAATTAATGATTTTCTGTAATCATCTAGCTCTTTATTATCTATTTGCAAATAAGATGGATTCTCTGGAAGTATAATATTTTCTCCTGGAACTTCATCCATTGGATTACCTTTAAGCACTTTAATTCCATTTTCCTTTGCAAAGGTTAATTGTGGAACTATATGCTTTCCAGCACCAGTATACTCAGTCTCCTGAACTACTAAAATTGCATCATCCTCCATCTCTTGAGCTATGACAAAGGCCGCTGCTAAAGAAGTATTTCCAGCTGGTCCTCTTTCAAGTCCTTCAAGCTGTGCTAAAAGCTCAGTCATATAGAAAACTTCCCCTTGTGGCAAGGTTACATATCTATCTAAATATCTAAGAGGTCTTGCAGCACTTCTTGGAACATCACTTCTATCTGGCCATACCATGAATGGAATACCAAATCCAGTATGTCCAGTAGTGAAGGATTTTCTATTAAAGGCTTTATCACTTGCCATATGAAGGCCTTGTAAATTTACAGAAGCTCCAATAACTTTTGTATTATTTGCTCCTGCTTTTATAAGCCCTCTTGCAGTACCAGTAACATTTCCACCACCTGCATGGGTAATTACTACTGCTTCTGGATCCTTTCCAAATCTCTCCCTACATTCTGTGGCTATCTCATAACCTAAAGTTTCAACTCCAGCTATTCCATAAGCAGAATATAAAGATGCATTATAAAAACCAGTTTCTTCCAAAGTCTCTAGATAGGTGTAGAATAATTCTGGTCCTACTGTTAATTGTAGAACTTCAGCTCCTAACCATTCACATTTTCTGCCCTTCTCTAAAATTTCTGGTTGTCCTACTTTTTTAGAATCATAACATTCTTGAACTATGGTACATTTTAATCCCTTCATAGCTGCTTGGGATGCTACTGCTGCCCCATAGTTTCCAGAAGTAGCTGATGCTACACCCTTATAGCCTCTTTCCTTAGCATCATACACAGATACAGATGCTCTTCTATCTTTAAAACTTCCAGATGGATTACAGCTTTCATCCTTAACAAATATCCTAGCTGCTTTTCCAGTCTTTGATACCTTTCTTGCCAAGGCTGTAATATTTCTTAATTCTAATAGTGGTGTATTTCCAACTCCCACTTCTCGTTGAATTTTCATAATATCGCTTAGGGAATATCCTATATCTCTCATCATTGCTTCATAATCAAAAGCTATACTTCCCTTTTCATATTTGTCAAAATCCATTCCTACAGACTTAATCATAATTTGATTTTTTCTGCTCATAACCTCTTCATACTTATTCATATCAATCACCTACTTTCTGTATAACTATTTATTGAAAATCATTTCCTTAGCTTGCTTTCCAATATAGGCTATTTCACTTACATAGCTACCAAAATTATGAGAATATGAAGGTTCTACCACCTTAGCTATACCTCTCATAGTTCTTCCAATAGTTGTAGTGATTTCAACTTCATCACCCAGCTCACAATCTGAATTTACGAAACCCCTAACCCACATTTTAAGTGGAGTTTCCTTTGTATCTTCTGGAATTGCTGGCGATCTATCCTCACATTGTAATACTACTGTTTCTATTTCAATAAATGTGTCCTTCTTAATCAACACCTTCACCTCCGAAGTAAATATCTATAATTAAATAAGTTTATCTATCTATGAAATTTCTAAAGTCTCCCATTATAGCCCTTGGTACTGGTAAATCTATCATAGTTTTTAATCCTGGATTTGCATTAATTACATGTGGAATCATATTAACGCACATAGCAATTGTGCCAAGTCCTCCATCAACCTCTGGCTTAATTGACATATTAACTTCTGGTGTACCTTTTATTGTGATGTAATCTCCAGTAAATGTACCTTCCATCTCAGGTTCTATTTGTTGTGGATGAATCATATCTATTTTTACTTCTCCATCAACATATCCTTGCCCTGTCATGTTAACACCTGCTACATCTCCAGCAGCTGCAAAACCATAAGGTGACTTTCTATCTACAGTAGTTACTATTGGAGCCATTTGTTGTTCAAACTTATCAACTTTCCAGCCCATAGAATCAGCTATCATATTTACAGATTCTATAAATCCAACATGTCCTGCTAAACTTCCATCCTTAACTCCTGCATTAAAATCTTCAACCTTCATACCAACTCCTTGTTCTTCCATAACAGCTGGTCCAAATGGTGATAAACTATTTACTCTCTTCGCTTCAACATGAGTTACTTCAGTCATACAACCTGTTAAACATACAACAAGTAAATCCATGATTAATCCTGGATTTATACCTGTTCCAAGAATTGTAACTCCATTTTCTTTTGCAATTCTATTTAACTCTGCAGCTAATTCAGGATTTTTAGCTTGAGGATAAGACATTTCTTCTGCTGTAGAAATAACATTTATTTTCTTTTCAAGTACAGATTTCAACTTTGGAAAAGCATTTTTTGTGAAAGAATCTGTTGCACATAAACAAATATCACAGCATTTTTCTGTTAATACTTCATCTATGTTAGCTTTTATTATTACATCTTCCCTATCTCCTTTTTCTACTCCCAAAACTTGAAAAATACTTTTCCCAGCTCTATCAGGGTGCATATCACAAACCCCTATTATGTCTACACCTTTTTTAGTTAATAGCATTTTTGCCATTCCACTTCCCATAGCTCCAAAGCCCCAAATTGCTACCTTAACATTTTCCATTATAAAATCCCCCTCGTGATTAAATTATTTTTATAAATTCTATATTTTACTAGAGCAATTCCCATGCCAAAGAAAATATAATATTTAGAGAATTTCATAACTTTAAATAGGTTAAATGTATATAATTTCATCACTTTTTAAAATTTACCGCAAAAAAATTTTCTCTATTTACTTATGTTCTATCCACTTAAAAAGCGTATGCAAAATTATTTGCATACGCTTTGCCGAATTTTAGGCATATATGTTTCTAAATCTTTTTAATATTTGATTTATTCTTTTTTATTAACACATTGTTTATATTTTTCATATTCTAATTCCCTAAAAAGTGAGTAACTAAAGTAATTTATATTTTTTAAGTTTATATTGAAGATTTTGCCTTGATATTTTTAATTCCTCTGAAGTTTTTGTTATGTTTTTATTGTTCTTTTTATAGCTTTTTTCTATTATATTTTTTTCAAGACTATCTATATATTCATTTAAAGGGATATCTCCTTTAAATCCCTCTTTTGCAGTTGCTTCTACTACAGAATTAATCTTATTACCAAAGCACTCCTTTGTTAATATTTCTCCATCTTCAACCATATTCATAGCACTTTCTATATTATTCTTAAGTTCTCTTACATTTCCAGGCCAACTATAATTTAAAAATCCCTCCATAATATCTTCACTAATTCCTTTTACATTTCTATATAAAATACCATTATAATAGTTTATAAAAAAATCACATAACTGGCTTATATCTTCTTTACGTTCTCTAAGTGGTGGTATCATTACTTTAATTACACTTAATCTATAATAAAAATCTTTTCTAAGCTTTCCTTCTCTTATAAGTTTGTCTGCTTCCTCATTTATTGTTGCTATAATCCTTACATCTACATCAATAATCTTATTACTTCCTAGTGGTCTTATATATCCATCTTGAAGTACTCTTAATAATTTTGATTGTAAATATGGATCCATAGAATTTATTTCATCAAGTAGAATAGTTCCTCTATGAGCTTCTTCAAAAAGCCCTTTTTTATTTTCTGCTCCTGTAAAACTACCTTTAACTGTTCCAAAGAGCATTCCCTCTAACAGTGCACTTGGTATAGCTGCACAGTTAATAGCTATAAATGGCTTGTCTCTTCTTATTCCTTCATAATGTATACCTTGTGCAAATAATTCCTTACCACATCCAGTTTCTCCATATATAAGTACTGAGGAATTAGATATACTAGCTCTTTTACTTTTTAATATCTCTTCATTTAGTACCTTACTACTTCCTATGATATCATTAAAGGTATAATAATTTTTCTTTGATTTACTTTTATTTTCTAATTGACATATAGTTTCATTTAATTTCTTTATTTGTGTCATATCTCTAGCTATCTCAATTACTGCTTCAACTTTTCCATCTACCATTACTGGAATAGTAGAGTTTACACTTGTTATTATCTTTCCTGCTCCATTACTATAGTTTTGTATAGTATCCCTATAGGTGTGTCCACTTTTTAAACTTCCTAATATAGTTGAATGTTCTATATCCCTAAGATACTCTTGAATTTCCTTTCCCATTACATCTTCACTTTTCATACCTTCTATGTTTTCCATGGCATGATTATAATAGATGGTCTTACCTTTACTATCAACTATGTGAATTCCTTCTTTTAAGTTACTAATTAGACTTTCTAATAATATATTTACATTATCCATAAAATCCCCCTTAGCCATCTCTTTAATTGAACCTAAACTTGAAAACAATATCATATTGAAAGTTTTCCTTGATTATTGTAACCTTATAATATTTGCCTATATAATAAATTTAACACAATATTGTAATATAATAAATTTATTATTCTAACAATTATACATTATCTTGTTTTTTGTTCTATAATATCTTTGATGAATGTTAATAATAAGATATTGTAATATAACAAAGGAGTACCATTATGATTACTGATAATATAGTAAACTTGGCTGCAGAGGCCGGAAAAATAATGCTTGAAAATGGTGGTGAAACCTACAGAGTTGAACAAACAATAAATATGATATGTAAGTCTTATGGCATAGATAATGCTGAAAGCTTTGTTTCTCCTACAGCAATAATCACCTCAACTATGGATGAAAACGGTAGGAATAGTACCATAATTAAGAGAATTACTTCTAGAGCCACGGATTTAGAAAAGGTAGCTTTAATTAATAATTTATCTCGACAAATACAAAGTCATCCTTTAACTTTAGATGAGCTTAGAAAAGAATTAAAATATATACGCAGCTTTCCAAAATATTCTAACAGTGTAAAAACATTTTTTGCTGGAGTAACTACTGGTACATTTACCTTACTTTTTGGTGGCAGCCTTAGTGACTTCATTATAGCCTTTGGCGCAGGAGTTTTAATTAATTTATTATCTTCCATGTTATCTCGATTAAGTGTTAATGAATTTTTCATTAATGTGGCAGGTGGTGCTTTAGCAGCTATAATTGGACTTTTCTTTTCTTACATAAATCCTCTATTTCATAAAGATGTGATAATTATTGGTTCAATTATGTTACTTGTTCCAGGCTTAGTTATTACTAACGCTATTCGGGATACTATATCTGGAGATTTACTTTCAGGTCTTTCAAGAACTCTGGAAGCTATTATGATAGCTGGAGCCATTGCTATTGGAGCTGCATTTAGTTTCAAAATATGGATGTTTATTCTAGGAGGAATGTAAAATGTTTTTTCAAGTTATATATGCTTTTATTGTTTCCTTAGGCTTTGGAGTTCTCTTTAATGTAAGGGATAAAAATTTGTTCTTTGCAGCCCTTGGTGGTGCCGTTGGATGGTTTTTTTACAGCCTTACTCTGAACTTATCTGACTCTAACATCTTAGCTATGCTTATAGCATCTATAAGCATCAGTATCTATGCTGAAATCTTCTCTAGAGTTTTAAAAAATCCTGTAACATTATTTTTAGTTTGTTCTCTTATTCCCTTAGTTCCTGGAAGTGGAATGTATTATACAGTTTTTGAAGCAGTTGAAGGTAATGTATTTGATTCCTTAAATAATGGAATCGAAACTCTTTCTTTAGCAGGAGTTATAGCTGTTGGAATTATTTTAGTATCTACCTTGAGTAGATTGATGCAAAAATTAAAAATCAGAAGAGCTCAACGTAAACTAGGAAATGTTGAGGAATAATATTTCCTAGTAGTGCATCTTATAATAATTTTATAAGATGCACTATATTTTATTCCATGGCTAACTTTAATAGAAGCTAAGAACTCTATGTATATAAAGTCTATCTAAAAAGGAGTAAATACAAAGTATTTACTCCTTAATATTAAAACTATTGATACCCACCATGCCGTATTAATGATGTATTTGAACCCTGTCTACCAGGGGTGGAATCGCCTCATTACTTCTGGTACCAACTATAAAATAGTCAGTCAACACTCCATAATGAGAACATCAGCCACAACGTTTAAATGTTGGCTCAACATAAACCATTTCTACGCACACAGCAGAATATTCTTTAGTATTATTATATAGCAATTGTAATTAAATTGCAATTGTAAAATAAATATTAATCAATAAGTATCAATAGTTTTATGAAGTTATTATGTCCATATAACTTTTTATTATTCTCTATAATAATAAAATCTTCTATTAAATTATTTTTCTACTTTACTTACTTCTATTCCTAAGTCAATCAATTGCTTTTTATCAACTACATTAGGTGCTTCACTCATTGGGCAATAAGCATTTTGATTTTTAGGGAAGGTAATTACATCTTTTATGTTATCAGTTCCTGCAAGGAACATAACCATTCTATCTAAACCATATGCAAGTCCGCCATGTGGTGGTGGTCCATATTTGAATGCCTCTAGTAAGAATCCAAATCTTTCCCACGCACTTTCATCAGTAAAGCCTAGAAGATTAAATATTCTTTGTTGAAGGTTTGTATCATGAATTCTTATACTTCCTCCACCAAGTTCTTCTCCATTTAATACTATATCATAAGCCTTAGCACGAGCTCTTCCTGGATCTGTTTCTAGAAGTTCTAAATCTTCATCCATAGGTGCTGTGAATGGATGGTGAAGAGCTACGAATCTCTTCTCTTCTTCGTCATATTCAAACATTGGGAATTCAGTAATCCATACAAAGTTAAATTCTTTGTTTCCTTCTAAGATTCCAAGTTCCTTAGCAAGTTCTAATCTTAAAGCTCCAAGAGATTGAAGTACTACACTATCAACATCTGCAACTATTAAAACTAAATCTCCTACTTCTGCTCCAGCAGCATTTAACAATTTAGACATATCTTCTTCTGAGAAGAATTTAGCTATTGGAGATTTTATTTCGCCTTCTTTATAAGCTATCCAAGCAAGCCCTTTTGCTTTATAAGTTTTAACAAACTCACCTAGTTTATCAATTTTCTTTCTACCCATGTCTGCACAGTTTTTAGCTACAATAGCTCTTACTGATCCACCATTTTCAATGGCTCCTTTAAATACAGCAAAATCTGTACCTCTTATTGCTTCAGTAATATTTTGTATCTCCATACCAAATCTTAAATCTGGCTTGTCACTACCATATTTATTCATAGCTTCTACATAAGGCATTCTCTTTATTGGAAGTTGTACATCTACATCTATAACTTCTTTAAATACTCTTTTTAGAAGACCTTCATTTAAAGCTATAATATCTTCCATTTCAACAAAGCTCATCTCTAAGTCTATTTGTGTAAATTCTGGTTGTCTATTAGCTCTTAAGTCTTCATCTCTAAAACATTTAACTATTTGAAAATATTTATCATATCCAGAAACCATTAATAATTGCTTAAATATTTGTGGAGATTGAGGTAATGCATAAAACATTCCTGGATAATTTCTACTAGGCACTAAGTAATCTCTAGCTCCTTCTGGAGTACTCTTAGTAAGCATTGGTGTTTCCATTTCTAAGAATCCATTTTCATCTAGATAATCTCTTACTACTTTTCCAGCTTTATGTCTAATCATTAATATTTTTTGCATATCTGGTCTTCTAAGATCTAAATATCTATACTTTAATCTTATATTTTCACTAGCATCTAAGTTTTCTTTAATATATATAGGTGGAGTTTCTGATTCTGAAAGTATTTTAATATTCTCTCCTTTAAGCTCTACCATTCCTGTTGGTAAATTTTTATTAGGAGATTCTCTTTTTATAACCTCTCCAGTAACAGCTATGCAGTACTCAGATTTAACTAAATCAGCTTTTTCAAAGGCTTCTTTATTTATTTCTTCACCAAATACAACTTGTAGTAGTCCAGTTCTGTCTCTTAAATCAACAAAAACTAAACTTCCTAAATTTCTTTTTCTTTGGACCCACCCCATAACAGTGATTTTTTCAGAGATATTTGATTCTCTTACTTCACCACACATAATGGTTCTTTTAAGTCCATTAAGTGATTCTCCCATTTAAATTCCTCCTATTTACTTATTAAGTCTAAAATATATTATAATATCATTACCCAAATGAATTTTTCTTTAAAACCTATGTACATAATTGTTTTAATATAGTGTATTGAGTAATTCTATCTTTCTAGCTATCATCTCGTCTATTCTACCATTATACTCTTTTACATCCTTGACATTTGCAAATCTCTCTATTCGATTTTCATCTAGGAAAACAACCTTTGAAACTCCATCTGCTCCAAGAGCTATAATAGTTTGTTTTTCCTCTATCATCTGAATATTATATATACATATTTTTTCATCTCTACAGTAGCCTACATTCTCCATGTTACCTACCATATTTTTTTGTCTATACATATAATAAGGTTTCATATTTAATTCTAAAGAAAGATTTTTTGTAGCTTCATACATAGCATTTAACTCATATTGATTAGGAATAGTAAACTGTCCCTTATTAACTAGATTTTCATATAGTCTAGAGCCTCTTTTAATAGACATACCATGTATAGTTATGCTATCTGGATTTAGTTTAAGTATTTCTTCACAACTTCTATTTATATGACTTAGCTCTTCTCCTGGGAGACCAACTATCATATCCATATTTATATTATCAAAACCTAGACTTCGCGCTAGATTAAAGCAGTTTTCTACATCCTTACTACTATGATTCCTACCAATGTTTTTTAAAGTAGCATCATTCATACTTTGGGGATTTATACTAATCCTATGAACCTTATATTTTTTCATAGATTGAAGTTTTCTTTCTGTTATACTATCTACCCTTCCACATTCTACAGTAAATTCTTTAACACCCTTACCTTCAACAAAGCACTTATATATCTTATTCATTATATCTTCAAATTCTTCATCATTTACAGAAGTAGGCGTACCTCCTCCAAAGTAGACACTTTCAATAGTTAAATTCTTTTCTGAAACATATTTACTTATAGCTTTTATTTCCTTGGTAATAGCATTAAGATAGTCTTTAACTAAAGTTGACTTTCCACCTATAGGATTTGAGGTAAAAGAACAATAACTACATCTAGTTGGACAAAAGGGCATACCCACATATATACTTATAGTATTTTTATCTTTGTTAACTACGCTTTTTTCGTACTTAGCTACATCAATACAAAGTTTTGTCTTCTCCTTGCTAGTTTCATGTCTATCCTTAAATTCTTTTATTACCTCTTCTTCACTATATCCTTTTTCTAAAAGATCTAGTGCTTTTTTAGAAGGCCTTATCCCAACTAAAGTTCCCCATGGAAGAACCTTGCCAGTGATATTTCTAAGATATATGAATAAGGACTTTTTAACTTCCTCTGAAAGCTTATAATTTCTATTGATTTCATAATTAAAGAGTCCTTCGGTTCCTTCAATTATAATACTTCCTGCTTCTTCATCTATATCTATAGATAAATCAAATTCCTCATTTACAAATTCTATATTAATAAAACTATAAAATAGATTTATCATAAGAAATATATCATATCTAAAATTCATATTACTTAGCTTTACTTTTATAGACTTTATATCCTTTGTCATATTTATCAAATCCTTATTTCAAATTACCTTCTTATAACTCAATATACAGTTTAATTTTTACCTATAAAAATGGGTTTTCCATTCTTTCTTGACCTATGGTACTACTTGGTCCATGGCCTGGGTGAACTGCCACACTATCACTAAGAGGCATTAAATAATTTTTTATACTTGTTATAAGCTCATTGTGATCCCCACCAGCTAAATCACTTCTGCCAACAGATCCCTTGAATAGAGTATCTCCAGTAAACACATTTCCATCTACTAAAAGACTTATTCCTCCTGGTGTATGTCCTGGCGTTGCTAAAACTTCTATTTTATAATTACCAAACTTTAATATATCACCATGTTTTAATAAAAGTTCTGCTCCACCTTCAATAAGTGGTCCATAATACATTATATTATTTAAAATCATATCATTATCTTCTTTAGCCATAGCTACAGTTGCTCCTGTTTCAGCCTTTAATCCATCTACCCCTGTAGTATGATCAAAGTGACCATGGGTTAATATGATATATTTAACCTTAGCTTCTAGTTGATTAAGAGCTTTACATACATCATCTATGTCCCCACCTGGGTCTAAAACTACAGCTTCCTTTGTTTCTTCATCAAATAATATATAACAGTTAGCAGCATAAACTCCTGCCATCATTCTTTTTATAATCATAGTATCACCTCAAAATGCCATATATTTCTTAAAATTTTAAAAATCTTTCTTACTCTCTAATAAAAGTGTTACTGGTCCATCATTTATAATTTCAACCTTCATATCAGCTCCGAATTCCCCTGTTTGAAGATTAGGTATTTCTTTTTTAAAGGCTTCAACTAGCTCATTATATAATTCTCTAGCAGCATCTCCACCTTGTGCCTTCATAAAATCAGGTCTCTTTCCCTTTCTACAATCACCATATAGAGTAAATTGAGATATTATTAATAGCTCCCCCTCTATATCTTGAAGCGAAAAGTTCATTCTCTCATCTTCATCTTCAAAAATTCTCATTCCAAGAACTTTTCTTACTATATAATCTATGTCTTCTTTAGTATCTTCCTTACTTATTCCCACAAGTAAGTTAATTCCTTTTCCTATTTCACTAATAACTTTATTATCTACTTCAACCTTTGAAGATTTAACTCTTTGTACTACAGCTCTCATATTAAGCACTCCTTTTTACTGTTTCTTCCTATAGACATCCTTAACATCCTTGATTTTCTTAAGTTTAGTTTGAATATCCTTTAAATGCTCTATACTAGAAATATTTATTTTTAGGCTTACAACTGCTGTATTTTTTTTATTTGTTACAGCACTTATTGATAAAATATTAGCTTTTACAAGCCCTAGTATCTCTATAATATCTGTAAGAAGACCTAGCCTATCCTCAGCTATTACTTCTATGTCAGCAATATATTTATCTTTATTTTCTTTTCCCCAAGCCACTTCAACTATTTTATGACTTTCTTTATCCTGTAGGTTAATTACATTCTTACAGTCACTTCTATGAATAGATACACCCTTGCCTCTTGTAATATATCCAATAATATCATCTCCATATACAGGACTACAACATTTTGCAAATCTGACTTGAATATTAGACATATCCTTAACTGTAACTCCAGAATAAGTATTATTCTTTTGTTTTTTACTTTTTTCTTCATGAATTAGCCTTAATTCCTCAAGTTTTAACTGCTTAGAGTTCTCTTTATCATAAGCATCCTTTAGCTTGCTTATCATATTATTAGGGTTTATGTCTCCAATGCCTACACCATGATATAAATCATCCATGTTCTTTAGGTTATATCTTCTAATAATTTTCTCAATAATGTCCTCATTAATTACTTGAGAAAATATACAATTTTGCTTCTTACACTCTTTATCTACTAATTCCTTTCCCTTTGCTATGGTCTCTTCTCTATTTGCCTTTTTAAACCAAAGTTTAATTTTACTCCTTGCTTGATTACTCTTAACTATATTAAGCCAATCAATGCTAGGTCCTTTTGAATTAGTAGCTGTAATTACTTCTACAATTTCCCCTGTTCTAAGCTTATAATCTAGAGGTACTATCTTCCCATTTACCTTACCTCCAACACACTTGTGACCTACTGCAGTATGGATAGCATAGGCAAAGTCTATAGGTGTAGAGTCATTTGGTAAATTTATAACATCACCCTTTGGAGTAAAAACAAATACTTCATCTGAAAATAAATCTATCTTAAAGCCTTCCATAAATTCTTCAGCATCAGAAGTCTCTCCTTGCCATTCTAGCATTTCTCTAAGCCAATATAGCTTTGAATCTAGAGATTTATCCTCATCTTGAACACTTTCTTTATATTTCCAGTGAGCTGCAATACCATATTCAGCAGTTCTGTGCATTTCAAAGGTTCTAATTTGTATTTCAAAGGGTTTTCCGAAAGGTCCTATTACCGTTGAATGAAGTGACTGATACATATTAGGTTTAGGCATAGCAATATAGTCTTTAAATCTACCCGGTATAGGCTTATACATAGTATGTACTATTCCCAATGCAGCATAGCAATTTCCAATATCATCTACTAATATCCTCACTGCTGTAAGATCAAATATTTGATCTATGGTTTTACTACTTTTTATCATTTTTCTATAAATACTATAGAAGTGCTTTGGTCTACCTTCTATTTCTGCTGTAATTCCACCCATATTAAGATTTAATTTAAGTTGTGATATTATATGACTTATTTGCTCTTCTCTTTCATTTCTCTTATCTGAAATCAGCTTTACTAAGTCATAATATTCTGTTGGATTTAAGTATCTTAATGCTAAATCCTCTAGCTCCCACTTTATTTTTGATATACCTAATCTATGAGCTAATGGCGCATATATATCTAGAGTTTCCTTAGCCTTTTCCTTTTGTTTATTCTCTGGCATGTATTTTAACGTTCTCAAGTTATGTAATCTATCAGCCAATTTTATAAGTATTACTCTTATATCCTTAGCCATAGCAAGAAGCATTTTTCTAACATTATCTGCTTGTTGTTCTTCTTTTGACTTATATTTTATTTTACCTAGCTTAGATACCCCTTCTACTAAATCTGCCACTTCTATAGAAAAGATGTTACAAACATCTTCATATGTATATTCTGTATCTTCAATTACATCATGTAAAAGACCTGCCACTATGGTAGAGGTATCAAGTCCTAGTTCAGCCAAAATACAAGCTACTTCTAAAGGATGAATAATATAAGGCTCTCCTGACTCTCTTTTTTGTTCTTTATGGGCATTTACAGAAAATTCATAGGCCTTATTTACAAAATTGATATCTACATTGTGACAATTACTATTAATTTTTTCTATCAATTTATCAATCATTGTAATACACTCCTAAAATTAAAGGCTGGTTAATGAACCAGCCACCTATTTAAACTCAGTAGTAATTATATACTATAACCCAAATTATTGCAATTTATGTTCAATTCTAAAATGGATAGTCTATAACAGACATAATATCATATTGTGCTATTTTTTCTCTACCTTTAAGTTCTGTTAGCTCTATTAAAAAGTCTATGGCTACAACTTCTCCACCTGATTCCTCAACAAGCTTTGCAACAGCAGCTACGGTTCCTCCTGTAGCAAGTAAATCATCAACAATTGCTACTCTCTGACCTTTTTTAATAGCATCCTTATGAATTTCTAACGCATCACTTCCATATTCTAAATCATAGGAAGTTTTAATAGTTTCATAGGGTAATTTACCAGGTTTTCTAACTGGCACAAAACCAGCTCCTAAAGCATAAGCTACTGGTACTCCAAATAAAAACCCTCTAGCCTCTGGTCCTATTACTATATCAATTTTTTTATCCCTCAAATGATTGGCAATAACATCTATTGACTCTCTTAATGCCTCTCTATCTTGAAGTAAAGTAGTTACATCTTTAAAACTTATACCTTTTTTCGGAAAATCTTCTATTATTCTAACTTTATCCTTTAAATTCATTTTCTACCCCTCCTAAAGCCTTTACCCAAACACATCTTTACTATAATTAAATTATATATTAACCTTGATATTTAATGCAATACTTTAAAAAATATGTATATTTAAATGCTTATATATATTATTCTATTCTAAACTCATCATAACCTCTTTATATAAGTATTTTGATATTTGCTTTGCTCTATAACTATCATTAGTGGTAAAAAGTTCAACAATTATTCTTGCATTATCTAGCTTATTCTTGGAAATCATCTTTGGTAAGAGCCTTATAATACCTTCATCATAAAACTTCATTATACCACCATAATTCCGCTCATGTTCTCTTATCAACGCCCTAACTCCATAGTTATTAGTTTGTTTTAATTTTTTGCACCCTTCTTCTACAAAGTATTTATTCTCTTCTTCTATTTCTATCTCTGTTGTAATTATACCCATCATTACTAAATCTAAATACTTTTGTGTGCAACTTATCTTATAATAAGAAGCTATAACTTCTATGAATTTATATATAAGAGAACAAGCTGTAAAATCCTTAAAAGGATAATTACACTTTGTTTGATAGGTATTTATTGTTATACAATTATTATCCTCTACTATGTGATTATGATAATCCGTTACAATTATATCTATGTTGTTTTCCTTACAAAGTTGTATTTCTGCTTTAGATTTAACTCCACAACCAACTGTTATAATTAAATTTGCTCCAAGACATAATAAATTATTCTCTATATCTTCTTTATTTAAATTTCTATCATTTCTATATACACTGGGTATATAATACTCTACATCACTATTTACATATCGTAATACTAACATAAGAAGAGATATGGCACATACGCTATCAAAGTCATGATAGCCATATATAACTATCTTTTCTCTCTCATTGATAGCTTTCACAATTCTGTTTAATGCAATTTTCATATTTCCTAATAGAAACGGATCATTATCTTTCCTATTCATACTATACTCCATATGCGCTCCTCCAAATTAGTTCCATGAGTAGTTTTTTGATCCCTTATATTTTCATCATATATTTCAGTGATCACATTCTCCTTGAACAAAAAACTTCTAACTCCATATTACTTGTACATATTATGGAGTTTAAGAAATCTATTTATAGAAAACAAATATATTATAATTTAAAACTGACAATTTTACAAACAAATTATTATAAAAATGGCGAAAAACATGATAAAATGTTTTCCGCCATGAACTTTGTTTATATTATGCTACTACTTTAGCTTTCTTTTTTTGCTTTGCATTTTTAATTATTACCCATAGTGGTGAAGCTATAAATATTGAAGAATAAGCTCCACAGGCAATTCCCACTATAAGTGGAAGTGAAAACTCTCTTATGGATGGCACTAAAACGTAAACTGCCACTATAGTTATAAGTGTTGTTAAGGATGTATTTATACTTCTAGTCATAGTTTCTTTTATACTCATATTAGCAACTTCTAATTGATCCATCCTTCTATTTCTCTTAACATTCTCTCTTATTCTATCAAAGATAACAATAGTATCATTAATAGAATATCCTACTATAGTCAAAATAGCCGCTATAAATGGTGAATTGGCTTGAATTCCAAATATAGCATAGAAAGAAAGAGTAATTAATACATCATGAAGTAAAGCTATAATAGATGCTGCTGCATAGCTAAATTCAAATCTAGCAGTGATATATATAAGCATAGCAATAGATGCTACTCCTAAAGCTAACAGTGCCTTCTTCTTTAATTCATTTCCAACAGTAGCTCCTATACTTTCCTTGCCAATAAGTGCACTATCTTCTAATGAATACTTTTCTTTTATTTCATCAATAAGAGCATTAGTCTTTTCTTCATTTAATACCCCTTCTTGAACAATAATTTGTATCTCTTTCCCTTCACTAGCTAATTTGGTAGAGTATTTATCTTTAGCATACTTATCAATAATAGTATTTACATCAGCCTTATTGAATTCTTTATTTATATCTAATGTAATTAATGTACCACCCTTGAAATCTATTCCATAATTTAAACCTTTGGTTGCTATAAATCCAACTCCAATAGCAATTATAATTATTGATATAGCAAACCATATTTTAGTCTTCTCTATTATTTTTAAACTACTAAATTCATGTTTTTTTCCTTCTCTTACGCCAAAATATGAAGGCTTATTTATCCACCCGGCATTTACAGCACTGTTAAGTAAGAACTTAGTAACAAAGAGAGCGGTAAAAATACTTATAAGTATACCTACAAGTAGTGTTACTGCAAACCCTTTTACAGAGCCTGACCCTAGAAAATATAACACTAACGCTGCTATAATTGTAGTTATGTTAGAGTCTAAAATTGATGATAATGCTCTATTGTATCCTGCTTCTACAGAAGTCTTAATGGATTTTCCTAACCTTAACTCTTCCTTAGTTCTTTCAAATATGAGAACATTGGCATCCACAGCCATACCAATGGTAAGTATCAATCCAGCTATACCAGCTAGGGTTAATACTACTCCAAATTGTGAAAATACAATAAGTACTAAGCTTACGTATAAAACAATAGCCACAGAAGCAATTATTCCTGGAACTCTATAGTATGCAACCATAAATAGTATTATACAAGCTATACCAATCATGGCTGCCCTTTTGCTAAGGGATAATGCTTCAGCTCCAATAGTTGGTCCTACTGTTTTAACTGAAATAGCTTCTATTTTTACTGGAAGAGCTCCTGAAGTTATGATACTAGCAATGGAATTTGCCTCTTCTAAAGAGCTCATACCTTCAATAATTGCTTTTCCATCACTGATAACAGCATTAACCTTTGGATTAGTTAAAATTTCACCATCCATTTTTATAGCTATACTTTTCTCTAAAAAAGTCTTAGTTGCTTCCGCAAATTTTTCAGTTCCAGCTTCATTTAATTCAAGGTTAACAATATACTTATTATCTTGAGATATATATGCTCCTGCTTCTTTAACCTCTTTACCAGTTAAAATTACTTTTCCATCTGGACCTTCAAAGGTTAATTCACCAGTTTTACCAATGGTGTCTAAAACCTTATCTGTATCAAACTCTCCGGGTATTTCTATTCTAATTCTATTTTCCCCTTCTTGAGTTATAGGAATTTCGCTTACTCCATCTTTATTTATTCTCATAGAAATAAGCTCTATAGTTCTATCTATAACAGCTTGATCTACCTTCTCCTCCTTTATCTCCATTAAAAGAGAAGTTCCTCCTACTAAATCAAGACCTTTATCAATACTACTTCCAAAGGTCTTGATTCTATAATCACCTAAATTCACCCCATAAAGACCAGAGTATGCAAAAAGACCTATTAATATTATTGCCATGATAACTACAATTCCACTTTTTCTATTTTTCCTCCTCATGGTTATCCCCTTCCTGTTATTAAATTGTATTTTTCTAATTGTCTATTTATTATTTATTTTACAGGTATTGTATGGATAAAATCAAGTATATATAATTTAATTTTCTGTATATTACTCATTTTTATCAAAATAAGGATAGAATTTAAAATTCTATCCTTTAAAACACAATTATTTATTCATTGTTTTCGCTTTTAAAGCAATAGCACACTCTATTCTCTTCTTTTGCATTTTACAACCTAATTCATATGGCACGTGAACATCACCATTAAAGTTAAAGTTGTTAGCTTGACATCCTCCACTACAGTAGAATCTTGCCCAGCAGTTTTTACATATAGGTTTATTATATATATGAGCATCCTTAAGATTTTGAACTATAGAAAAGTCCTTAACCCCTTCGTATATATCCCCCATAAGAAAGTCTTTATTTCCTACAAATTGATGACAAGGATATATTTCTCCATCAGGAGTAACTGCTACATACTCGTGTCCAGCTCCACATCCTGAAATTCTCTTATAGATGCATGGACCTCCTTGTAAATCTATATTGAAGTGATAGAATTTAAAGGATTTTCCTGCTTCATATTTTTCAACCATATATTCATATAATCTATCATATTGCTGAAAAATTGTAGGAAGGTCCTCTTCTCTTAATGAAAGTTCATGGTCATCAGGAAGTACTACTGGTTCAATAGATACTTCATCAAAGCCTAGCTCCACCATATGCTTTACATCTTCAAAGAAATCTGTATTTTCTCTTGTAAAAGTACCTCTTACATAATAAGTCTTAGACTTATCTCTTATATCTACCATTTTCTTTATTTTAGGTAATATGGATTCATAGGTACCAGTTCCATCAAATCTTATTCTTACTTTATCATTGACTTCTTTTCTTCCATCTATACTTAAAATTATATTTCCCATGTTTTTATCAAGGTAGTCCATTATTTCATCATTTAAAAGAGTAGAGTTAGTAGTCATAGTAAATCTAATGTTTTTCTTGTGAAGTTTTTCTTGTTCTCTACCGTAATCTACTATTTCCTTTATGATATCAAAGGCCATAAGTGGCTCTCCACCAAATAAGTCAATTTCTATATTTTTTCTTTTCCCTGAGTTTTTTATAACAAAATCTATAGCGTCTTTACCGGTTTGTGCGCTCATGGTTTTTCTACAACCCTTATATTCTCCTTCATCTGCAAAACAATATTTGCACTTCAAATTACAATCATGAATTATATTAAGACAAAGGGCTTTAATAGCTACCTCTGCTTGTCCACTCATCATTGCTATATTTTCATATAAATCTTTAGAATAAAGCATTTCTTCATGAACTAAAGATTCTAATTCCTCATATACCTCATCAACTTCTTCACTGGAGTATCTATCCTTATATATTTCTTTTAACTCGTCTTTAGTTTTAAGTTTATCTGAGTCTAACATGTCATATACAAGCTCATCTACTTCATGAACTGCACCTGAATTTACATCTATAACATAAAAATCATTGCCTTGTCTAAATTTATGAATTAATTCCATTGTTTTTCCTCCTAACTAAACACAAAGCAGTAACTTTTTGTTACTGCCTTTAAAATGATTAGTTTTCACACTCTAAATTAGCTACTGTACAAGAAGTTTTGCAAGCTGATTGACATGAGTTAGCACACTCTTTACAACCTGGTTTTTTTAAACTTTCTTTAATGTTAGATTTGTTGATAGTTTTTATATGTTTCATTTTTATTCCTCCTAAAATTGATAATATCTATAGATTCACTCCTAGCATTCCTGACAATGATCCTGCTGCTAATGCTAAAATTAATCTAACTATGTCTTTTCCTCCTAATGCCAAGTCATTTCCAAAGCATAAGGATACTATATAAAGTATTAACATATAAAATACTGCTACTAGCAACCCCACAAGCCAACCTTTACTTCCCATTTTTAATGTAGCATATATAGCTCCATATACCACACTAGCCAATGTAGCTATAACTAAAAATACTGATGTGACTGCGTCACTAAATGGGAAATATGAAGTAACTAGTGAATATACTAAAACGCAAATTACTGTTAAAATTGATGCTCTTAGCACCCCTACTCCTATAGCGGAATAATTAATTTTTTTATACATACCCAAAACCCCCTTATATTAATAAATATGTTTATATAAGGGGTTTTATGATGATTATGCCTTTATTTCTTCTGGTTCATTAGCTGATTTTGTAACTGAAGCAATACCTAGTTTGCTCATTTTTATTCTCGCTCTATCTGGACCGCTTTCTAAAATAATATATTCTTCTTGAATATTTATTATTCTTCCCATGATTCCACCTTTAGTCATAATCTCATCATTTATAGCTAAAGAATTCAACATATCATTGTATTGTTTCTTTCTTTTCTTTTCTGGCATGAAAATCATGAAGTAGAACAACACAAGTACAAGTACCATTGGAAGAAACGCCATTAAGTTTTGCATAATATCTCTCCTTTCACTAGTTATGTATATATTTTAAAAATAGATACCTAATTATTTTTTTCCCCACTCTGAAAGTCTTTGATTTTTAAATTCTTCAAAGTAATCTCCATCAATTGCATTTCTTATATCTTCCATTAATTTATTATAGAAATATAAGTTATGAAGCACACAAAGTCTCATTGCCAACATTTCCTTGGCTTTAAATAAGTGCCTTATGTATCCTCTTGTATAATGCCTACAAGTAGGACAATCACATCCTTCATCTATAGGTTTTTTATCTAATTCATATTTAGCATTCATGATGTTTATTTTACCATACTTAGTAAACACATGTCCATGCCTTCCATTTCTAGCTGGTAATACACAATCAAAGAAATCTACACCTCTTGAAACTGCCTCTAATATATTTTCTGGAGTACCAACTCCCATAAGATAAATTGGTTTATCCTCTGGAAGATATGGAACCACAGCATCAATAACTCTATACATGTCCTCATGACTTTCACCAACCGCCAATCCTCCAATTGCATATCCATCCAGGTCTAGTTTTCTAATGGTCTTAGCATGTTCTATTCTAATATCCTCGTAAACTCCACCTTGATTTATACCAAATAACATTTGCTTTGTATTTATTGTATTAGGATCTGCATTTAATCTATCCATCTCTACTTTACATCTTTCAAGCCATCTAGTAGTTCTTGCTACAGATTTTTCTACATATTCTCTTGAAGATGGATTGGGAATACACTCATCAAAGGCCATAGCAATAGTTGAAGCTAGGTTACTTTGAATTTGCATGCTTTCTTCAGGTCCCATAAATATTTTTCTTCCATCAATATGAGAGCTAAAGTATACACCCTCTTCTTTAATTTTTCTCATGCTTGCTAATGAGAACACTTGAAACCCACCTGAATCTGTAAGAATAGGTCTATCCCAATTCATAAATTCATGAAGTCCTCCCATTTTTTTAACCACTTCATCTCCTGGTCTTAAATGAAGATGATATGTATTTGACAATTCTACCTGACACCCGATTTCTTTTAAATCCATGGATGATACTGCTCCTTTTATTGCAGCCAAAGTTCCAACATTCATGAACACAGGGGTCTGTATTGTACCATGAGGAGTAACAAATTCCCCACGTCTAACTTTTCCACTCTTTTTAAGTAATTTATACACCTATTCATCGTCCTTCCTATTCATGGATAAACATAGCATCACCAAAACTAAAGAATCTATATTTGTTTTCTACTGCAATTTTATAAGCATTCATCACTATTTCCCTAGTTGAAAAAGCACTTATAAGCATTATTAAAGTAGATTCTGGTAAATGAAAATTAGTTATTATGGCATCTACTATTTTAAATTTATACCCTGGATATATGAATATACTAGTATATCCTGATTGTTCTTTAACTTGACCTTTTTCATTAGCTATACTTTCAAGGGTTCTATTTGATGTGGTTCCTACAGCTATAACTCTTTTCCCACTTCTTTTAGCATTATTTATTATTTCAGCATTTTCCTTATCTAAAATATAATACTCAGAATGCATTTCATGATCTTGAATATCTTCAGCTTTTACTGGTCTAAAGGTTCCAAGTCCCACATGTAACGTTACAAAAGCTATATTAATCCCCTTTTTTTTGATAGCTTGTAGTAGCTCATCTGTAAAGTGTAGTCCAGCTGTAGGGGCTGCTGCAGAACCTACTTCCCTTGAGTAAACCGTTTGATATCTTTCTCTATCTTCCAGTTTTTCTTCTATATATGGAGGCAATGGCATTTCACCAAGTCTATCTAATACTTCTTCAAATATACCATCATAGTAAAACTTTACTTTTCTATTTCCATTGTCTAAAACTTCTACTACCTCGGCTTTTAGTTCTCCATTTCCAAATACAAATTTAGCTCCAACTTTTCCTCTTTTGCCAGGCTTAACTAAGGTTTCCCATATATCATCTTCATGCCTATTTAAAAGCAAAAACTCCATTTTACCACCGGAGCCTTCCTTAGCTCCATAAAGTCTAGCCGGCATAACTCTTGTATCATTTAATACAAGACAATCTCCTGGATTTAAATACTCTATAATATCTTTAAACACTTTATGTTCTACTTCACCACTTTTTTTATTTAGAACCATAAGCCTTGATTCATCTCTTTTTTCTAAAGGATGCTGGGCTATTAATTCCTTTGGTAAATCAAAATAAAAATCCTTTACTTTCAAAGTCTATACACTTCCCTATTCTATCTATATGTTTATTTCTATAATATATGATCTGGAATAATCCTTCCTAAATGTTCATAGGCTTTCTTTGCCCCCATTCTACCTCTTGGAGTTCTTACAATAAACCCCTTTTGTATCAGGTATGGTTCATATACATCCTCAATGGTACTGACTTCTTCACCTATAAAATAAGCTAGTGTCTCAACTCCAACAGGTCCCCCATTAAAGTTATCTACTATGGCTTCTAATATCTTATTATCTAATCTATCAAAGCCTTCTCTATCCACTTCTAAAAGTTCAGCTGCTTGCTCCACCATGTTACTATCAATTACATTTATACCTTTAACCATAGAGTAATCTCTAACTCTTTTTAGTAACCTATTAGCTATCCTTGGCGTCCCTCTAGATCTCATTCCCAGACTAAAGGCACCTTCCCTATCAATTTCAACTCCTAATATTTCAGAAGACCTTAAAACAATTTCTTTAAGCTCGTCATCATTATAATATTCCATTGAACATAGTACTCCAAATCTATCTCTTAAAGGTGCAGTCAAAAGTCCTACCCTTGTAGTTGCTCCTATGAGGGTAAATTTAGGTAAATCTAGTCTTATAGATTTTGCTGATGCCCCCTTACCAATAACAATATCTAGAGCAAAATCTTCCATGGCTGGATATAAAATTTCTTCTACAGACCTATTCAATCTATGAATTTCATCTATGAATAATACATCATTAGTATTTAGATTAGTTAACAATGCTGCTAAATCCCCTGCTCTCTCTATAGCAGGACCAGATGTAATTTTTAAATTTCCACCCATTTCCTTTGCTACTATGTTAGCTAATGTAGTTTTACCAAGGCCTGGTGGTCCATATAATAATAAATGGTCTAAGGGTTCTTTTCTCATCTTTGCAGCTTTTAAAAATATATCTAACTTATTTTTAACTTTTTCTTGTCCTATATATTCCTTAAGTCGCTGAGGTCTTAAGGAATATTCTACTTCTATATCTTCCTCAATAATATTAGATGTAATAACTCTATCTTCCATAATCCCCCTCCTTAACTAAAAACCATTAATAAGGTTATTATCCCATTAAAATTTTCAAACATTCCTTTATAATATCTTCAACACTATTACTTCTATTAGCTTTTTCTATTGCTTTTTCTGCCTCTTTATCCGAGTATCCAAGAGCTATAAGTGCCCCCACTGCTTCTGATAGTTTTCCATTATCTATGTCAATATCACTAATAGTAGTTCCCTTTGGCATGGCGCCTCCTACGGTTATCTTATCCTTAAGTTCTAATATGATCCTTTGAGCAGTTTTCTTACCAATGCCCGGTGCCTTAGTTATTAATTTATCATCATCGGTAATTATAGCATACTTTAATGTAGAAACATTGGCAATAGACATAAGTGATAGTGCCGCCTTAGGTCCTACACCATTAATGGAAATAAGAAGATTAAACATGGATATTTCATCTTTAGTTAAAAAACCATAAAGCCCAATGAAATCTTCTCTTACAATTTGATGAGTATAAATCTTTATTTGTTGATCTATAGCTGGCATATTAGAAATTGTACTACCTGATGTGAAAATTTTATATCCAATATTACCACATTCTATAACTATATATTCCTTTTCTATAGACTTAAAAATTCCTTTTATATATTCATACATGCTTTGTCACCTATCTTTTTTATTTAACATTTGTTAATTCTTCATTACTATATAGTCATCATCTGCAAATTTAGACCTATAATCTATTATATACCTATATGTATTAATATTAAACTTCACTAATTAATTATATTACCTTACAATCGTAACTACATTATACTTTACCATCTACAATGTAACAATTCAATAAAAACTATTTTAAACTTATTTTAAATTAGATTTATACCATTTCTACAATTTCTCATGAAAAAAGAGTGCTTCAAAATTCCTTTCGAAACACTCCTTTTCTGATACTATGTGCTACAAAGAGCCTGAGCATATTCCATAGCCTCTTGTATATTGGAAAACTGATAATCTTTATGTCCTTCGTAGAATGTCCTCAAAAGATTACCTCTGTTCTCTATGTCGTTAATTTTTAAATACGACTGTCCATTATCATCTTTAGGATTCAATATCTTCTCTTCTACTACTTTTATTGTTCCATTAGAATCCTTATTATAAATAACAATATTTTCATCCTTTATTCCTATAAAATAAGAATCTTGTTTGTAGGAATATCCTTCTATGTCCTTTACAAATATAATATCTTCTTTTGTGAATTTTTCTACCTTGTATCCAAAACTAGAAAATATCTTTTCAGCCTGCTCCTGATTAAGACCAATCAAATTATCTTTTTCTACATTTATAGTTTTATCTAATTTATCATTAATCTTTACCTTACCTAAAGAGTTTTTATAGTTTAACATGAACTCTATATTACTTTTATCTGAAATTAATATATCATTCATATTTAAAAAGCTTGCTTGAGATGATTCGCCTAAAATTCCAGCTCCTCCATCTTTTGAACTTCTTAAGAAGGCTATACTCACAGTATAGCTAAGTAAAAAAACTATTATTCCTACAGAGGCTATAAAAATATATAATCCTTTATTTTTTTTATATCTTTCAATCATACAATCCCTCCTACTAGGAATTGTATCCAGCTTTGATATGTTTATACACTATTGCTTACAAAAATTTATAAATTATACATCTCCACTCTTCTTCCATTAAAGAGTATATGGAATTAACCTAAAAATATACACAGATAATTAAATTCATGCCACATATATTTAAATTCATGCCACAGATATTTAAATTCATGTCACAATTATTTAATTACATATCACAGTTATTTATTTACATATCACACTGTTCAACTTCTATGGCAAAATTCTTACAACTTTCACAGATGATAATGGATACTATATAACTTTCATCAATTTTTTTCATTCTCTCTAATTGGGAATAAGTAGTGGTTTCAAACTCATTACTTATATTACTAATTATATATTCTCCTTGTTTAGTAAAAATATAAAAATGATACTCTAAATATCTATAATGTTTTTTATCTATAGCTTCACTATTTCCACATGCTTCACAGTTATCAGCATAATATTCATAGTCAAATTCTACTTTTTCTTTACCTTCTTCTAAAATTTCTAATACTTTTTCTATGGTAAAATCTTGTACTTCCTCAGCTTCAATATAAGAAAGGCTATCTTCTGATAAAATAAACTCTTGATCCTTATGTTTAAATTTAAAATTATTCATATTATTTCTCCTCAATTCTTCAATTTGTTCCAAAATATCATACTATTATTATATATTATTTAAAACTATTTAAACAGTTTTATTCATAATATAAAACTCTTATATTTTTAGTCCATAGAACTAACTAATGGAAATCTGAATTTTTAAAATTTCCATCTTGCTTTTTTAACACTAATTTCTCCTGTCAGCATATTCTATTATTAAATTAGGATAAGTTAGTAGGAGGCTACAAATGATTGAATTAACCGCAATACACTATATATATTTAATTTTTATTATATTAATTTTAATAGCAATGATAAAAAAATTAGACTGTTCCCTTATTTGCATTGTTGGAATAGTATTAATTGCATTAATTAGCACTAAATCTATTCCTGCATCTTTAATTAGTATTTTTAATAGTTTTATCTACTCAATTACGGAATTACTGCCAACAATACTTATAATATCTATAATTGCTGGATTAAGTAAAGCATTATCCTATACTGGCATAAGTAAAGTTATAATAGAACCCTTTAGTAAGTTTATGAAAAATGATTTTATAGCCTTTTGGGGTATAGGTATAATAATGATGATTATTTCTTATTTCTTTTGGCCATCTCCAGCCGTTGCACTAGTTGGAGCTGTATTAGTTCCTGTGGCTATTAAATCTGGTCTCCCTGCCATAGGTGCTGCCATAGCTATGAATCTTTTCGGTCATGGTATTGCATTATCTACAGACTTTGTAATTCAAGCTGCTCCAAAGTTAACTGCGGATGCTGCCGGTATTCCTGTATCTGAAGTAGTTAAAGCTAGTGTTCCTCTTATAATTATTATGGGAATTGTCACTACTGTTACAGCCTTTATCATGTTAAAGAAAGATATGAAAAATGGAACCCTTGAAAATCTCACCTACACTGAATATTCAGAAGAGGTTGAGTCTACAGATGAATCTCTTTTAAGCAAAGGATGGAAATCCTTTTTTGCAATATTAATTCCTCTTCTCTTTGCTATTGATGTATTTTTGATGGTTTCTTTAAACTTAAAAGGTGGAGATGCTACAGCACTAATCGGTGGTACAACCTTAATTATACTCATATTGATATCTATAAAAGCTTATAAAAAGGCTTCTCTTGATAAAATCACTAGACATCTGGTAGAAGGCCTCCAATTTGGCTTTAAAGTTTTTGGAATAGTAGTTCCAATTGCTGCCTTTTTCTATGTAGGTGGTGATGGATTTACAGCTATTATAGGTAACTATTTACCTACGGGCTCATTAGGTATAGTAAACGACTTGGGATTTGCCCTTTCTAAGGCAGTTCCACTAAACAATTTTTTAAGTGCTTTCGGTGTAACTACTGTAGGTGCAATCACTGGACTAGATGGTTCTGGATTTTCAGGTATAGCTCTAGCCGGTTCCACTGCAAATTTATTTGGAACAGCCACTGGTGGAAATGTGGCTACTTTAACTGCTCTTGGACAATTAGGTGCTATTTGGGTAGGCGGAGGCACATTAATACCTTGGGCAATTATCCCCGTTTCTGCTATATGTAAGGTATCACCTTTTGAGCTTGCAAAGCGCAACTTTAAACCAGTAGTTTTGGGTTTAATTGTTACTACCATAGCAGCCCTATTCTTCTTATAATATTTAATTCAACTAAACTTCATAGAGAGGTTTATTATCACAGAAGTTTAGTTGAGTTTAATTTTTTATATTACAACACAATATCTAAAATTAAAATAAGTTAATGTTTTAAATATATATTTTTTTATTTTTCATTGACACATTTGTAACTATATCGTATTATATGAATATAGTGATATGGAGGTGTATAAAACATGACTGAGAATGACACATTTTTAACTAACCCAAAACTCTTTGAAGAAAAAGCAAATATTTTAAAGGCATTAGCCCACCCCGTAAGACTATGCATTGTTAAAGGTCTCATTGAAACTGGTGGAAGCAATGTTACCAATATGCAAAACTGCTTAGATATGCCTCAATCAACTATATCTCAACACCTTGGAAAGCTAAAAGCTTTTGGCATTATAGACTGGCAGCGTAATGGTCTTGAAATTATATATAGTGTTAGTGATGAGAATATAAAAAGGTTAATAGAAGTATTATTTTAACTATTAAGAAGTCAAAATTCTTTAGACTTCTTTTTTATAAATATTTTAAATCGTATTATTATGATATATAAATATTAAGATTTAATTGTTCCTGAGTATTGTAAAGGTTATATTGTTTATACTATTTGTATTGTTTAATATTGAAAGGAGATTTTATTATGAGTAAAAAAGTTATTATCGTTGGTGGAGTTGCTGGTGGCGCTTCTACTGCTGCACGTTTAAAAAGACTAGATGAATCTTTAGAAATAATTATGTTTGAAAAAGGGGAATATATTTCTTTTGCCAATTGCGGACTTCCTTATTATATAGGTGAAACTATAAAGGAAAGAGATAATCTTCTAGTGCAAACAGTAGAAGGCATGAGTTCTAGATTTAATATTGACATAAGAAACTTTAGTGAAGTTATTAAAATTGATAAGGATGCTAAAAAAGTTACTGTAAAAAATCATAGTTCTTCTCAAGTTTATGAAGAAAGTTATGATGTATTAGTTTTATCACCGGGTGCTAGTCCAATAACTCCACCTATTCCTGGACTTAAAGAAGCAACCAATTTATTTACTCTTAGAAATATACCAGATACAGATAAGATTAAAGCCTTTGTTGATAATAACTCTCCAAAGGAAGCTGTAATTGTTGGTGGTGGCTTTATAGGTCTTGAAATGGCTGAAAACCTTAATGAAAGAGGAGTTTCTGTAACTCTTGTAGAGATGGCAGATCAAGTAATGGCTCCTCTAGATTACGAAATGGCAGCAATAGTTCACGAACATCTACTTCAAAATGGAGTTAATTTAATTCTTAAAGATGGAGTTAAATCCTTTGAAAACCGTGGTAAAAAAGTAGTTTTAAATAGTGGTAAAGAAATTGTAACAGACATGATTGTTTTATCAATAGGAGTTTCTCCTGAAAGTAAGATTGCCATAGATGCTGGTCTGGAAGTTAACAATAGAAAAGCAATTGTTGTAAATAAAGAAATGAAAACTTCTGATGAAAACATCTACGCGCTTGGTGATGCTGTAGAAGTAATTGATTGTATAAATGGTAATCCAACTATGATTCCACTTGCATGGCCAGCTAATAGACAAGGGCATGTTGTAGCTGATAATATCTGCGGTAAAAAAGCTGAATATAATGGTACTTTAGGTTCTTCTGTAGCAAAGGTATTTTCACTAACTGTTGCAACTACAGGCAATAATGAAAAAACTTTAAAAAGACTTAACTTAGAGTATAAGGCAATCCATTTACATCCAAATTCCCATGCTGGTTACTATCCTGGTGCCTTCCCTATCTCTCTTAAAGTTTTATTTAATCCAAAGGACGGAAAACTATTAGGAGCACAGGGTGTAGGTTTAGATGGGGTAGAAAAGCGTATTGATGTTATAGCTACTGCTATAAAAGGAAATCTAAAAATAATGGATTTACCAGAACTTGAATTATGCTATGCTCCACCATATTCTTCTGCAAAAGACCCTGTTAATATGGCTGGATATATAGGAACTAATATAATGGATAATTTGGTTTCTATAGTTCAATGGGATGAAGTTGATAATTTAATAGCTAACAATGAATTTATTCTAGATGTAAGAGAAGAGATGGAGTTTGAAGTTGGTCATATAGAAAACGCTTTAAATATTCCTCTAAATACTCTTAGAAATAACTTAAATAAGATACCAAAGGATAAAACAATCTATGTTTATTGTCAAGTAGGTCTTCGTGGATATATCGGCTGTAGAATACTTTCTCAATATGGATTTAATTGTGTGAACTTAGATGGTGGTTATAAAACTTATACTACCGTTAAATCTTCTTTAAATGATAAAGATACTCAATCTAACTTAAATAATAATACTGAAGACTGTACTTGTGAAACTAGTGCTTCTTCTAATATAGAAGATTCTAGTAAAGTTACTGTAAGTCTTGATGCTTGTGGACTTCAATGTCCAGGTCCCATTAGAAGAGTTTTTGAGGAAATTGGCAAAATGAAGGATGGAGATATCTTAGAAGTTAAAGCTTCTGATCCAGGCTTCCAAAAGGACATCAATAGTTGGTGTAGTAAAACAGGAAATACTCTTGTAAAAGGTGAATTTGATAAAAAAGAAAAAACCTTTGTGGCATTAATCAAAAAAGGTACCTCTCAAGATTTAACAAGTAGCCCATCACCTATTAGCTGTGATATTTCTAAGAAGGATGGTGCAACCCTTGTAGTCTTCAGTGGAGACCTTGATAAAGCTATAGCTTCCTTCATCATAGCTACTGGTGCAGCATCCATGGGAAAACCAGTTACCATGTTCTTTACTTTCTGGGGACTTAATATCTTAAAAAGAAAAGATAAGCCTTCTGTTAAAAAGGATACTATGGAAAAAATGTTTGATATGATGCTTCCAAGTAGCACTGGAAAGCTTCCATTATCTAAAATGAATATGGCTGGTATGGGTCCTGCTATGATTAAAAACATTATGGCTAAAAATAATGTAGATGACCTTGATACTTTAATTGCTAATGCTCTTAAAATGGGAGTTAAAATCATTGCTTGTGTCATGTCCATGGATTTAATGGGTATTAAACATGAAGAATTAATTCCTGAAGTTGAGGTTGGTGGAGTTGCAACGTATTTAGCTTCCACAGAAGATGCTGGACTTAACTTATTTATTTAATGAATGCACCACAGATAAATAGTCTTATAGTTAAATTTTTATATTCCTATTTAAATAAAGGATTATCTCAACAAAGAGATAGTCCTTTACTTATTTGAATCACTCTATAGCATAAACAAACATATTAAATTATTCTTTTTCCTTAGGAGATTTAATTCCTGCCTTTGAAGATATATGATCTTTTACATTTCCAGTCTTAGGATTACTTGGAGTATGTTCATGCTTTTTATGATTTTTAGCCATTTTTAATACCTCCCATATAATTTTATTGTCAATATTATTATGTGTCCAAACATTTAATATATACGTCTAATAAAATGGTAATGTCTCTTTCTAAGGAAGCAAATCCTATACTTTCCTTAATAATTTCTTACTTTAAGGACAAAATAATTGTGTAAGTTATCCTTTATATAATTTAAGGAGGTGTTTTTATGGTTGATAATAATAAAAGTCGTCTTAAGGATAGAAAAAGAAGTCAAGCTGAACTTAGAAAAATGTATCCAAAGGATGGAGCTGACGTAGGAATAATCGATGGAGTTAAAATAGGCTCCTATGCTAATAGCAAAGACCATTCTGAGAAGGACGAAATAACCTATTAATAAAGATTAGCAGAGAAGTCTTTATAGAAATTTCTAATTTACTAGATGTATTATTAAAAAATTTCCCTATATAACTATTTATATAGGGAAATCTTTAAATATATAAATATATGCCTATTTCGCTAGTTAAATAGTTAACTAGTTGTTCTGTCCATGCGGGTTTCAAGGATTTTCATATAGGACTCTTATGATTTTATATAAGAATTAATGCTTTAATTATATTTTTGACTTATTAACTTTTTCTCATATAATTTTTTAGCTCCCCTACATCCTTCTTTAGATCTTCCACATCTTTTTTCACTTCATCTACTATCCTTAATTTATCGGTAAGGTGTGATATTACATCTTGATAATTTTTTTCTCTTTCTTCTTGCTTCACATCTCTTTTTTCTTGAGCTTTTAGTATATAAAATAATAAAAATATACTTAGTACAGCCCAAATACCTTGGGATAAAGCTACCTTTAGAATTTCATTCTCCATCATTTATTTCACACTCCTTACTTGATATATTTATTTATTAGTAAGACTGTAATGACGTTTTGCTAAGAGAACACACTTTTTGTTTATTATTTACATGCTTAAAGCTTACAAATTAATATATAATATAAAAGTATTCTATTTTACAGTTATAAATTATCTGATAATTCTGAAAATTAATTATCCATTTCCACTTCATTAAATATGAATTTTATCTAGACTATAATAACCTAATATAAGGATTTCTTGATGTAATTTACTAATGTTCCTTCAGATAAGTTAAAGATATTTACTAATTGAATAAATTATTTTTAGCATAGTCACATCTTAGCTTCCTTGATAAAATATTAGTAATAGAATCAAATTTAATTAACAATGATTCCATACTATTCTTATCATAAGGTTTTGCTTTTTTCACTAGAGTCACTATTAACCCCATTCTATACATCCTCCTTAAAATTACTTAATAAAATAAGAAGTTATTTTATGTAAAAGACAACTAGTTCAATTATCATTTATGATATTTTGTTATAGTTTATGCTAGAATCAATAATAATACAACTAATAAAGCCTAAAATGGATGAAACGCAACATGAAATTCAATAAGAGTATCATTAAGGGTATATTGTTATTAATAATGCAACATTAAAGTTAAATTATGAGGTTGCAAGTCACTTACTATCCTATTTATAGAAAGCAACTTGCAATTTTAAACATATATCCTTATACATAAAACATAATCATTATGTGTCATAACCATATTATTTATTAGTAATTAATGAATAAATTTCAAAGTTAGCAATACTAACGGTTACTCACTACTAACCTTCCCATCCTTCTGGGAATTCAGCATTATGATATACATTTTGTACATCATCATCATCTTCTAAAACATCTAACATTTTTTGGAATTTAGTCGCAACTTCTTCATTAATTTCAGTGTATGTGTCTGGAATCATTTTAACATCTGCTTCTAAGAATTCTATTCCATTAGACTCTAAAGCTTCTCTCACAGTACCAAAGTCTTCTGGAGTTGTAGTTACTACAAATACTTCATCTTCAGCTACAAAGTCCTCAGCACCTGCATCTAAAGCCATCATCATTAACTCATCTTCATCTACTGAATCAGTTTTTTCTATGATGATTTCACCTTTACTTTGGAACATGAATCCTACACATCCAACGGTTCCCATATTTCCACCTTGTTTAGAGAAGGCGTATCTTACATTTCCTGCTGTTCTATTTTTATTCTCAGTAAGACACTCAACTATAACTGCTATTCCTTCTGGTCCATATCCTTCATAGATTATAGTTTCATAGTTTACTGCACTTAACTCTCCTGCAGCTTTTTTAATTGCTCTAGTAATTGTATCATTAGGCATATTAGCTGCTTTTGCTTTTGCTATAACGTCTCTAAGCTTAGCATTTGTCTCTGGATTAGAGCCACCGTTTTTAGCTGCAACAACTATTTCCTTACCTATTTTAGTAAATATTTTACCTCTCTTAGCATCTGCTTTACCCTTTTTAGCTTGGATATTATGCCACTTTGAATGTCCTGACATATTAACTTCCTCCTGTACTATATATATAATTATTAACTTTAAAATCAATGTACCTATTATAACATAATATGTCTAATAATTTCAAATTTCAAGAGCTATCCTTCAATAGCTCTATAATATCTGTATCCTTCTTTAAGTAAATACTCTTCATCCTCTTCACATATAGTTACTTTTCCACTAGTAGCCTCTACAAAATCTGCAATTATTGTTTCCTTATTTTCTACCTCTGTGAACAGTGATAACTCCACTTTATCTGTATATATGGTATCTTCAATATGCCAATTATTTGTACCACATATGTATTGTATTTTACCTATTAAGTCATATTCTAAAGTAAATCTTAATTTTAAGCCCTTTACTTTTTCTACAATACCTGCTTCTTCAATGGCTGAAGAGGCTCCTTTAGAGTAAGCTCTGATTAGTCCGCCTCCCCCTAAAAGAATACCACCAAAGTAACGAGTAACTACCACCGCTACATCGGTTAAATCATTTTTCTTTATAACTTCTAAAACTGGAATACCTGCTGTTCCTTGGGGTTCCCCGTCATCACTGTATCTTTGTATGCCTTTATTTTCTCCCACTATATAAGTATAAACATTGTGGGTTGCTTCTTTATGCATACTCTTTATTTCATTTACAAAGTTCTTTGCTTCTTCTTCAGTATTTACTCTCTTTATGTATCCTATAAATGTAGATTTCTTTTCTTGAAATTCTGAAGTAGCACTCCCTTTCACTGTAAAATAACTCATATTTAAGCCCCCTCTATAATATTTAAAATAGATTTCTGTACTCTAAACCATAATGAAGATTTCTCGAAGACTGTTAGCTCATAAGTATTATGGCTATTATGGTAAGTACTATAGCAGTAATCTCCTTCTTCCCTAACTTTTCTTTAAAGAATATAACTCCACAAAAGTTTGTGATTAAAATAGTTCCTGCACTTACCATCGGAAAGGCTATAACTGCTCTTACATCTTCTAAGCCCTTTATTAAAAAGCTTGGCATTAATACATTAGGAATACCTACCATGACACCAAAACACATATCTATTAACTTTACTTTTCTATTTTTAATAATTAACATAATTAAGCTTATAGTAAATCCTGTTAGGAAAGTATAAAATAAATATAAACTTTTATATTGTACCATACCAAAGTTTTGAAATAGCTTTGTTACAAAATCTCCTCCACCAGCTAGTATAAAAAGAAGTATTAAATCTACTTTCATAGTATCTTTAACCTTTTGTTCTTCTTTGTTATTTAGATTTATAACTATTATAGCTATGATAGACAAGATTATTCCTAATATAGGTAATAATTCTATGGTCTCTCCTAATAGTATAACAGATAAAATTGTAGGTATTAATACTCCTAGCTTCATAAAAGTTGCAGATACAGATACTCCATTCTTTCCTACAGATTTTTGATATAGAATAAAACTTAAAAAATATAAGATACCTGTTATTATACCTAGAATTATTGCTAAAGCTCCTGTTCCTTCTTTAGAGAAAAGTTGTCCACTTATAAGTACCTGATTAAATTCCTGCATAAACATAGAAAACCAATTTATGTGGAAAATATTTAAACTTCCCATCATTATTATACTTGCCATCATTCCTGATAGATAATTTATGCTAGTTACCATATATCTATTACTTTCTCTGCCTTCACTAAACTTAAATACAATAGCTATTAAAGAACTGCATAATATTGATAATAAAATATTAATCATTATTTTTATCTCCGTCACTTATATCTTGAAAATTTAATTCTTCATTTTCTCTTTGGTTAATATAATTCTCACAAGCCTTTTTAATATACTCTTTATCAGTACTATTAAATAAAGCTCGAATTTTATCATCGGCTTCTCCACTGCTTATCTTCTGTAAGGACTTAACTGCATAACTTATTACTTGAGGATTTTTATCCTCCAAAGCTCTAATAAGGGCTCTCTCAGCTCTGGAATCACCTATTTTTCCAAGAGCTGAAATTGCCATTCTTCTAATATTTACATGATTATTAACCGTTGCCTTTATAAGTATGTCTACGGTGACATTACTTCTAAGTTCACCCATGATCCATATGGCGGCTTCTTTGTCCTTAAGTCCTAGCTCCATATAATTTTTAATTAAAAAATGAATTAGCTTTTCTTTATTAACTCTATCTAAACTATTCAAAACCAAAATTCTTTCTTCCTTAGCTGCTAAGATTAAGGATTTAAATAGATCTGATGACGATTCACTTTTTACTAAAAACCTGTATTTTATTTTACAATTTATAAGATGTTTTTGAACTGTGGCTCTATCTAAATTTCTAATTTTACATATAGCTTCTATAGATTTTCCTTCTAAGCTTAGAAAATAGCTGATTTCTTCATCACTATAATTTTCAATGAAATTCCAATCATATTTAACTAATCCTGTACTCAAATTTTCTCCCTACTCTCCCCTTCGAATAATGCTCTAACTTCGATCCTAACAATATAATGATACTTTAGTTACTACTCTATAATATATTTTGAACTTTTATTATAGACCTCATCATCACCTTGAACTACAAGAATAGTACCTTCTTCACCGTACTCTTCACTTTCTACCAGCGCATTTCTATGTAGATATGCAACTGATGATGAATCGCTATATGGTATTAATACCTTAAAGGTTTTTAATTTATACGGAAGTATTTCTGTACATCTATTTAGCAACTCTTCAAAATTGATTTTATGTTTAGCTGAAACTTCTAAAATAGAGTAGTTATTAAATGTTTCCTTTAAAGAATTTAAAATATCATCATTAGAATTATCAATTTTATTGAGCACCAATAAAGTTGGCTTATCTCCTGCACCTAATTCCTTAAGTACTTCCTCTACCACTGTTATTTGCTTTTCTGCTGCATTACTAAATGCATCTACTACGTGAAGTAATAAGTCTGAATAAACTACCTCTTCTAAAGTTGATTTAAAAGCTTCTACTAAATCGTGAGGTAATTTTCTTATAAAGCCTACAGTGTCTGTTACTGTGGCAACTCTATTGTCTGGAAGAGCCATAGCCCTGGTTGTAATATCTAAGGTTGCAAATAACATATCAGCTTCAAAAACTTTTTCTTTTACCGTAGCTGACTTAACTGGTGAGTATTCACAAAGAGCATTTCTAAGGGTAGATTTTCCTGCATTAGTATATCCCACTAATGATATCTTAGAAATATTATCCTTACTTCTTCTTTCTCTTTGGGTTGCTCTTATACTTTTTATCTTTTCTAATTCTTTATTTAAATCATAGATAGTATCTCTGATCTTTCTTTTGTCTGTCTCTAGCTTTTTCTCTCCTGGTCCCTTTGTTCCTATACCTCCTCCTGTTCTTGAAAGCATAGTTCCTAATCCACTAAGCCTGCTTAATCTGTATTTTAACTGGGATAACTCTACCTGAATTTTAGATTCCTTACTTCTGGCTCTCCTTGCAAATATCTCTAAGATAAGAGTAGTTCTATCAATTACCTTTGTTCCTATGGCTTGCTCTAGATTTCTTACTTGAGATCCTGATAATTCCTCATCAAATATTACTACATTGGCTCTTAGTGACTGTCTTAAATATGCTATTTCTTCAACCTTACCACTACCTATAAAATAAGCTGAATCAATTTTATTACGTTTTTGAAGTATTTCAAAAACTGGCTCTACATCACAGGCTTTAGTAAGTTCCTTTAACTCAGCTAGGCTTTCCTCATCTTCTATAGATACTAATATTGCTCTTTCTGAATTATCTTCCACTATGTTATCTACTTTAAAAACATCTTCAATATATCTAACCTTATCTAAAAACTTGTAGCTTAAAACTTTATTGATAGTTAAATTTTCAACTTCTTCTTCTATGAGCATGTTATCCTTCACATCACAGAAACCCATATTATAAATTAGAGGTTTATCCTCTGATACACCAATTGCAACTATACAATCTAGTTTTAATTTTAGAAGTGCAGATAAATCTAATGCGGATAGTTTAGGATTTCCATTGGGATGGGTATGGATTACTCTCACTTGAGATAATCTTCCCTCTCTAGTGTCAATCATAGGAACTTCAACTGTTGAGCTGTCTCCGATGGCAACACTAACAACACTTCCTTTTCTATCTATAGCAACGCTAACCTCTCTTTCAATTTCAAGGGTAACCGCTCTTAGAAGTTCTGCTAACTCTTCAGTTAATATATCTGATTTTTGAAATCTCATATCATATATAGTATCTAACTTTTTCAAGATGAAGTTTTTAACTCCATCAGTATTTCCATTTATCATATAATCATCTCCAAACTTTATTTTTTCTTTATTAATAATTTTTCTACATTAAACAAACACTGCATTCTTATACATTTTATACTATTGACAATTTCACCTTAATTTTATACTATGAAAACATTAATGTAAATATAAATTGAGGTGTGATTACATGGAAGATAAACAAAGAAATGTTCTCTTTTCTAGAGAAGAAATCAATGAGGCTGTAGTTAAAATTGGAGCAAAAATTTCTAAGGACTATGAGGGAAAATCTGTTTACGTATTATCTCTACTTAGAGGAAGCTTCATATTTGCTGCTGACTTAGTTAGAGAAATTACTGTACCTACAACTATAGGTTTTATGACTACATCAAGCTATGGTCATGGTGAAGAAACTAGTGGTACTTGTAAAATAGTTCAAGATGTACCTGATAATATTGAAGGTATGGATGTACTTGTAGTAGATGACATTGTAGATAGTGGTATTACTATGAACTTTGTGGTTGAACACGTTAAAAAGTTAGGTGCTAAAAGTGTAAAATGCTGTACTCTTTTAGACAAACCAGAAAGAAGAACTGTAGAAATATCTCCAGACTATTGTTGTTTTGAGATTCCTGATTTATTTGTAGTTGGATATGGCTTAAATTATGGTGACTTATACAGAAATATTCCTTACATATTTAACTGGGAATCTAAATAATAATCTTACAAATGTTTTAAATACTTAATATATATTAATAGAAGAAAAAACATGAAAACATACTAAAAGCTAATATTAACTTATTAACTTCTAGTATGTTTTTTTATTTATTAAATTATATATTTACATTACTATAATTTTCTACTTAATAGCTTCTACTATTAAAGGAAGAGCATTTCCTGTATAGGTACTTCTATTAAAATCATCGTAGCTCCAGGATTTTTCAAATCCAATTTCCTTTAACATTTCAAATAACTCTTCATTTTCTAACATAAATAGATCTACTGTATTTTCTAAAATCTCATTATTTTCTTTATCAGTTATTCTTCCCGTAAACTTTACAATATCACTATCTGGTTTAATACTATAAAACCTTTGAAATTTAACTTTAGGACCATCAATAAGAGGCAATTCTTTAATATTCTCTCTCTTCACCTTGTCAAAATTAATAGTTTGAATACATAATGGTGAATCCTTTTTTAATACTTCATAGCATCCTTTTAAAAATTCTTTTATTTGACTTTTTCCTCCTAGGTGAGGAAGTACATTCCCTATACATACAATACCATTAAACTCTTCTCCAAAGGACTTAGCTATAGTTTTCATATCCATAACTTCAAACTTCAAAGTATCACTTTCCTTATACTTATCCTTAGCTATTCTTATCATTTCTTGGTCTAAGTCTATGCCTAAAGCTCTATATCCTTGTGAAGAAATATATTCTGTAGTTTCTCCAGTACTACATCCAATATCTAAAACAAATCCACCCTTTTCTATATTCTTTAAAGCAAACTTCTTTTTACCTAATGGTGCTGGAAAAATATCATCATAATATTTAGCTAAGGCATTATAAAATTTTATACATTGATCCATATTACTCATCTCCTGTTCTTTAATTATTTATTCTATAGGAAATTCCTACTATTTAAATTAATTATATATTTTCATATATCTATATTTATTTACATAAATAGTACACTATAAAAAGAATTTATTCAGTGATTAGCATCACACTTTCTAATTACCGTTAAGATCCATTTGTATTGCAGTACTTGGTACCCTTCCAACTATAATGGTTTCAACTATAGGTATTTCATTAACTATTTCTAACTCACTAGAAGATACTGCCATAATCATCTTTACTCTAGTGGTGGTTTCTATATAAATTTTATGCCTAGTTTGATTTATTCCTGCATCTTCAAATTCGGATATATATCTAGTAGTAATATGCCCTATAGGCCTCATTCTTATTTTTACATCTGGACCAAATCTACCTAAAATATTATTTTTAGTCACATATCCCATGGGTATCTTTATGTCTACTTTAGATTTTTCCTCTAATTCATCTTGTGCTTTTAATACAGTCAATGTAGCAATTTCACTTAGTTTTAAAGTATCTGCTGACATCATTATGATGTTTCCATCATTATCCTTATCAAATTTTATTATATCATTATAATTAAAATTCTTAGAGTATTCCTGGAAAATTGTTTTATTTATTGTATTAGTGACCTCTGCTCTCATCTGTGCATCTGCCACTAATTTTACCGTTGGCATTATAATTTTATCTAAAGTATATATAAAAGTTATTAAAAAAGTCATAATTAAAAAAATTATTATGGTAAATTTTAACTTCAAAGATGATTTCATAGTATTACTCCTTTATAAATGTGGTATAATGTTAATAAATGTATAATGTGTTACATAAAATTATTCAATATCCAATATATGTATATGTATAAGAACTTCATTGAAGAATACTATATTGTATTTATACTAGCATATAAGTTATAATATAGTATCGAAGATATGTTCATCATAAAAGGAGGAGAATATGGGAGAAAATAAAAAAATTAAACCTAAGCAAAAAAAGCCCAAGAAGAAAAGTCGTAAAGTCTTTAAAGTAATATATATAGTTTTACTACTTTTAATAATAACTTGTGCAGCTGCTGGTTTTGGTATTATATCTGGCATGATTAAAACAGCTCCAGAGCTTGATCTTGATATATTTTTATCTAATGGAGAAACTACACTTCTATATGACAATAAAGGAAAAGAAATGGATGAGTATAAGACTCCTGAAAAAAGAATCTCTGTAGATATATCTACAGTACCTAAATATCTACAGGACGCCTTTGTAAGTATTGAAGATCAACGATTTTTAGAACATAAAGGTGTTGACATAAGAAGACTTGGAGGAGCTGTAATCCAAGATGCTAAAATAATTCTTGGTTTATCTAATGATGAAATCCAAGGTGCATCAACTATTACTCAACAGTTGGTTAAGTATAAGTTTTTCCTTGAAGATTCTATAAATAATAGGGCTAATATAGAAAGAAAAGTTCAAGAGATTTATTTGGCACGTAAGTTAGAAAAGCTTCTATCTAAGGAACAAATTCTTAACGAATACATGAATACTATCTTTTTAGGCGGTAACGCTCACGGAATTGAAGCTGCTTCAACCATGTATTTTGGAAAATCTGTAGCAGATGGTTTAACCCTTAAGCAATGTGCATTTTTAGCAAGTGCTGCTCAGAATCCAACTATATCTTATATGAATGCCTATGAAGCCTTTGAAAAGAAAGAAGCCTTTGACTCACCAAGAACTAAATTGGTTCTTGCTAAAATGCTAGAGCTGGGAAAAATAACTCAAGAGGAATATGATACTGCTTTAGCAGAACCTCTTATGCTAAATTTCTCAACTTTAGAGGGTGACAAAATGGTTTATGAATGGTTTTCAAGACCTGTAATAAAACAAGTGGCAAAGGATTTAATGAAAACCTATGGATATACTGAAGCTGAAGCCTATGAAAAAATCACCTTTGGTGGTTTAAGAATATATACAACCATGGATAGAAAACTTCAGGATTCAGTACAAAAAATTATGAACAATTATCTTAAAGATACTCAAGGCTCTAAGGCAGATGGAGTTCAAGCCTCTGCTATAATAACAGATTATCTTAAGGGTGAAGTTAAAGTTATAATTGGTGGTATTGGTGATCAACCAGCTATGTCTTATAATAGAGCTATCTCTGTTGGAAAGGATGGTCAAACCTTCCTACGTTCACCAGGTTCTAGTATAAAGCCACTTACTGTATATGCTCCAGCTATTGAAGGTAAAACTTTAACTGCAGGGTCAGTATTTGTAGATGGTCCATTACCAACTTCTATTGGTTCTAAATATCCAGATAAAGGCAGTTCCTACGTTCCACAGAACTGGAATTATGTATTTGACGGATATATTACTATCCGTGATGCTCTTGCTCTTTCTAAAAATACCGTGGCAGTATCTGTAGTTGATAGAATAGGTTTAGATACGTCAGCATCCTATGGAGAAAAATTTGGATTAAGTATAACTGATAGAGATAGAACTAGTATTTCTGCTTTATCTCTAGGTGAAATAGATGGAACTACACCTTATGAAATGGCTCAAGCCTTTGGTACCTTTGGAAATCAAGGAAATATGACTACTTCAAGAATATATACTAAGGTTACTGATAAGAATGGTAAAGTTCTACTTGAGCCAAAACTTGAATCTAAGCAAGTAATTTCTCCACAAACAGCTTATATTGTTTATGATATGCTTGAAGGTTCTGTGAACAACACAGGTCCACAAGCAAGATTTGGGAATATGGAAGTTAGGGGTAAAACTGGTACCTCTGAATCTACCAAAAACCTTTATTTCAGCGGATTAACTCCTTACTACTCAGGCGCTGTATGGATGGGTTATGATAATAGTAAGGAATTACCTTTTACTAGTAGTAGCGTTCCAGCTGGTCTATGGGGTAATATTATGGCAGCAGCTCATGAGGGACTTGAATATAAATCTCTTCAGGCTCCTGGTGGATTAACTAGTGCTTATATTTCTAAAGATTCTGGAACCCTTCCAACGGCGCTTACTAAGAGGGATCCTAGGGGAAATAGAATTTACTCTGAAATCTTTATAAGTGGTACTCAACCAACTACTCTGGATAATATCCATGTGGAACTTGACGTTGTAAAGGCTGCTGATGGTAAATATTACTTACCTTCTGATAAAACACCTAAAGGTAAAATACAAAAAGTAGTATTTATAACTCGTGATACTAGATTATATTCTGGTAACATGCTTGATAATAAATACCTAGCTCCAGTGGCTAAAGATCCTACAGAATATAAGGTTGAAGAAAAAGATAAAGACAAGGATAAAGATAAAGAAAAAGATAAAGACAAGGATAAAGATAAAATACCTAATCCTAATAAACCTGGTGAAAATACAAATCCTGGTGATACAACTACACCTCCTGTAGGCCCATCTAATCCTGGTGGTGATACTGGAAATGAAGGTAACACTGGAAATAGTGAAAATAAGCCTGAAGCTTTCAATCATCTGTTAAATATCTATACTATGATCCCTAAAATATTTAGTAATAGTATAAGAGGCTAAATAATTCTATTATAAAACTATAAAATTAAAGTCTTCTCAAATACACAAATTTGAGAAGACTTTTTATATGCTTTACTTCGTTTTAGAGTCAAATAGTACTGACATTAGGTATCCAAATACTACAGCAGCCGCTATGCCTGCAGAAGTAGCACTTACACCTCCTGTGACAATTCCTAATAAACCATTTTTATCAACTTCCTCCATAACACCTTTAGCTAAGGAATATCCAAATCCAGGTAGAGGAATCCTAGCTCCCGATAAACCAAACTCAGCTATCTTTTCATATATGCCAAATCCTTGAAGAACTACCCCTGATACTACAAAGATAACTAATATTCTAGATGGAGTTAATTTTGTGGTATCCATTAAAACTTGACCTATTACACAAATGATTCCACCAACTACAAAAACCCTTAGAAAATCTCCCCACATATTTATTCACCCCCAAACTCTAGAGCAATGGCATGGGCTATACCTGGTATAGTTTCACCTTGATAGTTAGATATGGTGCTTAGAAGAGCTCCTGTAGCAATTAGTAACACCTTTTTATACTTTTTCTGTATCATTCCTTTATAAATCATACTACTCATAACTGTAGCAGAACATCCTGCTCCACTACCTCCACAGTTGGTACTCTGAGATTTACAATCAAATATTTCATCACCACAATCAATATAATTTGTTCCTATATTATAGCCATATTCCTTTAATAACTCAGTAGTTATTTGCTTACCAACAGAACCTAAATCTCCACTGACAATGATGTCGTAATCACTAGGCTTTCTACCTGTGTCTTGAAAATGTTGTTTTATAGTATCAACTGCTGCTGGAGCCATGGCTGCTCCCATTTCATTAGGATCAGTTATTCCATAATCCTTTACCTTACCAAGGGTAATATGAGTTACACGAGGTACATTATTTCCCTTTTTAGCTAATACCACTGCTGCTGCACCTGTAACTGTCCATTGAGATGATGGAGCTCGTTGACTTCCCATTTCTAGAGGTACTCTAAACTGACGCTCTGATGACGAGAAATGAGATGAAGATACTGCCATCATATGATTACCTATATCTGCTTCTAAACATATTGATGCTAGTGAAAGTGCTTCTATAAATGTTGAACATGCCCCATATAAACCCAAAAATGGAATATCTACTTCTCTTGCCATAAAACAAGATGGCATTAATTGATTTATTAAATCCCCAGCAAAAACATAAGAGATATCTTGTTCTTTAAGGTGTGCTTTTTTAAGTACTTCTTGAACTACATGTAATTGCATTTTACTTTCTGCCGATTCAAAGGTCTTACAACCACATAAATCATCCTCTAGAATCTCGTCAAAATTATCCTTTAATGGACCTTCCCCTTCTTTGGGACCAACAACGGTATATGTAGCTATAAGTCTTGGTTTTGTCAATAATTCTACTGTTTGTAATCCTACTTTTCTTCCCATATTATTACCACCTAAAAATATAATATAATATTCCAAGTATAACAGAGGCACTAATGCTATAAACAAGCACTGGTCCTGCTATAGTAAACATCTTTGATGCAACTCCAAACACATATCCTTCTTTTTTAAATTCTATGGCTGGTGATACAATAGAGTTTGCAAAGCCTGTTATTGGGACTACCGATCCAGCCCCTGCATAATCTCCAATTCTGTCATATATACCTATCCCTGTTAAAAGGGCTCCTAGAAATATCATAATAACTGTTTCCCATGCAGTAGCTTGTAATTTATCTTGACCTAAATAAATCAATGTTTTAAAAATAATCTCTCCAACTACACATATTAATCCACCAGTCCAAAAGGCTCTGAAAGAATTCTTAAATATAGTAGGTTTAGGTTTGGAACTTTCATATACATTTTGAAACTTAGCTTTTATTTTAGTTTCTTTTACTTTCATTATTATCCTCCTAACATCAAAATTGTAAAAGTATTAATGATAGTATCTGCATTTTACTAAAATTTAAACAAAAAAAGATGCTTACGCATCTTTTTCAAATTTACAAATTAAAAACTTATGATTTTTTTAACCTTCGAAGAAGCTAAGAACTCTGTTTACCCGATGACTATCAGCTCTAATACTCCCACTTCTTCAAAGTGGTAGTAAAGAGCTGCTACGTCCCTGGATAACGATTTCTAACCTTCGAAGAAGCTAAGAACTCTGTTTACCCCGATAGCCTATCTCTCATGATTTTTAGAACTTTTTTTTCAATTCTTGAAACTTGTACTTGACTTATGCCCATCATCTTAGCTACTTGAATTTGAGTTTTATCTTTAAAATATCTAAGTATTATAATTTGCCTTGATTTAACATCCAATTTATTTAAGGCTTCCTTCAATGCTAGCTTATCAATTACCTCATTATCTTCTTCATAATCCTCACTAAGCTTATCTATAAGTAATACTGGAGCTCCGTCATCTTGATGAATAGTGTCATATAGGTATTGCATGCTACTAGCAGATTCTAGTGCAGTGATTATATCTTCTTTATCTACTTTTGAATAATCTGATAATTCTTCAATGGTGGGTTCTCTTCCGAGTTCTTTGGTTAATGCATCCTTATCATAGTGTAACTTTCTAGCCGTATTTTTAATGCTTCTACTTACCTTTATCATTCCATCATCTCTTAAAAATCTTTTTATTTCTCCTATAATCATTGGAACAGCATATGTAGAAAATTTTACATTAAAGTTCTCATCAAAGTTATTTATAGCTTTCACTAGGCCTATGCATCCTATTTGAAATATATCATCGTACTCATAGCCTCTATTTAAAAACTTTTTGCTTATAGAAGAAACTAAAGGTAAATTCATTTCTGTTAAATATTCTAAAGCTTCATTATCTCCTTCTTTAGCCCGTTTTATAAGTTCCTTATTATCGTCATAATTATAGTTATTATTTCTATGAATTTTCTCACTCATATTTTTCACCTATCTTACAGTGTTGAAAGCTTTTTTCATTGTTACAGTTGTTCCCTCACCCTTTACAGATTCTACTATTAGGCTATCCATAAAAGTTTCCATAACTGTGAAGCCCATTCCTGATCTCTCTAGGTCAGGTCTAGATGTATATAGAGGTTGCATTGCCATATCTACATTATCTATTCCCGCACCATTATCTATTACTTTTACTGTAAACTCATTATCAATAATTGTAGCCTCTAATTTTACAAAGTTACCTTCACTTTCATTGCCATAGCCATGAATAATTGCATTGGTAACTGCTTCTGATACTGCAGTTTTTATATCACTAAGCTCGTCTAATGTAGGATCTAACTGCGCAGCAAAAGCTGCTATTACAACTCTTGCAAAGCTTTCATTTTTAGATAAACTACTAAATTCAACTTTGATTTTATTTTCCATATCATTAATTCCTCCCACTAAATGTTCCTTAGTGCTTCTTCAACATTTTCATACATTGAAATTATTTTAAACATACCTGAAAGTTCAAATATTCTCTTAACTGTAGGTGTGACATTTGTTAAGCACACCTTGCCACCCCTTAAGGACATCTTCTTATATCTTCCTATTACTGCTCCAATTCCTGAACTATCCATAAAATTCACACCAGAAAAATTAAAAATTAAAGCCTTATATCCATCTTTATCTAAAATATCATCAATCCTAGTTCTAACTTCTTCTGCACTGTGATGATCAAGTTCTCCTTGAAGTGTAACTATGATTTTGTCATCTAATGGTTCAAACCTAAGTAACATACGCTTCCCTCCAACCTATATTATATTCATAAATTTTTACATTTAGAACATACACTAATTATACACTATATTGTTAATTCGTTACAGTTTTTTCCAAAATTTATTTGAGAAATTTAATACAAAAATATTTACATGTCAACATATTTTTACATTCATCGCCTTCATTATTTTACATTTAAGCATAATTTTCATATTTACACAAATAATATTGATTTAAAACTTAGCAACTTAGCATAATAAAAATTAGAGGTATCGCTTCTCTGTATCTTTTTAATTTAAAAATTATTTAGTGAGTTCTTCATAGTTATAACTATATTTATAACTATAATCTTATTAAAAAAGAGAATGCACTCAATGGATATTCTTCCCTGAGACATTCTCTTTTATATAGTGTTTGTAATTATCTTAAGCTACATATGTTGATTTACAATAGCTAATATCTCTTTTTGCTTTTTCATACCATCTTCACTTAATTTTTTTAATTCACTTCTAATTTCCTCTGTATAAGCTTCATCCTTTATAGAAGAAAGATTTATTTTTACATTTAAAATTGCTCCTTCTATAGCACTTTGAGCCAATAATGCTGCTACACCACCATCAGAAATAGCGTTTTTATTACCATATTTAACGCATACAAGAATTCCTTCATAAATTTCATAGGATCTTCTTGCTACTTTTAATGGTACTTGTGTTGCCGCCTTATACCCTAATTGTATTTTACTACTTCTAACAGCTTTTTCTTCATCAGTATCCTTAGGCATTTTAAATGCAGCCATAAGTTCATTGAAAGCTTCTGTATCTTCATTCATAAGGTCTAAGAATTCATCCTTTTCTCTTCCTGATACTTCTAAATATTTATTTACTAATGCTTTTTCTTCCCCATTTAATGCTTCATAAGCTTTTTTGCCTACAGTTAAGTTAAAAACCATTGATGATAATGCACTAGATAATGATGCACAAAGAGCTGCTACACTTCCTCCACCTGGAGCTGGTGAATTTGAACCTAATTCTCCAATAAACTCTCTCACAGTTTTTGTATCTAACATAAATATTCCTCCTGTAATTACTTATTTTTTTCTCTATCTACAACTATCTTACCATTTTTTATTACCTTGTCTATAGAATTTATTCCAAAGTGATAAACTAGATAATTTAAGTTTTTGCTATTAAATATAGCTATATCTGCCTTTTTACCTTTTTCTATAGAACCTACAGATTTTTCTCTATTAATAGCACAAGCTGCATTTATAGTCATAGCATTGATTATCTCATTAGGAAGCATTCTCATTCCGAAACATGCAAAGGTCATAACATTTTGCATGGATTCAGTAGGAGATGTTCCTGGGTTACAATCTGTAGCAAGTGCAACGGCCACGTTATTATCAATCATATCTCTTGCCCTTGCAAACTTACCAAGCATTAAATAGAAAGCTGTAGATGGTAATAATACCGCTACCACATCATTTTCACTTAAAGCCTTTATTCCTTCATCAGAAGCTGCTATTAAATGCTCTGCTGAAATACATTTCAACTCTCCTGCAAGCTCTGCTCCCTTAACAGATTCAACTTCATCACCATGAAGCTTGAGTTTCATTCCATATTCTCTACCCTTTTCAAGGATTTTTCTACATTCCTCAGTAGTGAATACTCCTTCTTCACAGAAGCAATCTATAAATTCTGCTAAATTTTCTTTTGCTATACCTGGTATCATTTCTTCCATTATAAGTTTTATAAAACCTTCTCTATCACTTTTATATTCCTTAGGAATAGCGTGGGCTCCCATAAAAGTAGATACCACATCTATTGGATGAGTCTTATCCAATCTTTTATTTACTTCTAATATTTTTTTCTCGGTCTCTAAGTCTAAACCATAGCCTGATTTGCTCTCTACAGTAGTTGTACCGTGATTTAACATTATATTAAGTCTACTTTTAGCTTCTGCTACTAATTCATCTAGAGATGCTTTTCTAGTGTTTTCTACGGTACTTAATATTCCTCCACCCATATTTAGGATTTCAATATATCCTACCTTATTTAATTTTAGCGGTAATTCATTTTCACGACTTCCACTATAAACTAAATGAGTATGGGGATCTACAAGTCCCGGTGTAACTGTTTTGCCTTTACCACTAATAATTATGGTATCTTCATCTATATAGGATTTATATTCCTCATCTTTTCCTACAACAGATATTATCTCATCTTCTATAAATACAAAACCATTTTCTATGATATTGGCATCATTCATTTCCTTGCCTTTTTTTCTATGGCTACCTTCACAGGTAACCAGGCAATCAATATTCTTAATTAATATAGACATGTCTTTCAACTCCTAAGCTATTTTATTCGCTTATTCTTCTTTCTAGTATTTGATCCATGGAGAAATTCTCTATTTGAAGATAGTACTCAGCACTATTGATTAAAGCAGCCATTGGTACAAGTCCTATAACTTCACTACCAACTACTGGTACTCCATAGCGTTTTGCTTCCATCTTAACCATTTCAAAAGCTCTGTATACTGCTGTTTTTTCATAGTTTACTAAGTTCATAGATACTTGTGCTATATTTCTATCTTCAAGCATTACTCCCATAGCCTTTGCAAATCTTAATCCACCACCTAAATGTCTAACTGTCTTAGCAATAGTATCTGCTATTTGTAAATTGTCTGTTCCTAAATTTACATTGAAGGCTACTAAAGGTTGTCTTGCAGCAATAGCAACGCATCCACCCTTAACATTAACTTCTTTTGGACCATAGTCTGGTGCCCATTTATCTTCTTTTATTTTTTCAAAGAAGCCTTCATATTGACCTTTTCTTACCGTTGCTAAATTTTCTCTATGTGAAGCTGTAGCAGCTTTTTCATATAAATATACTGGAATATTAAATTTTTCTGCAATTACTTTACCAACTCTATTAGCTATTTCTACGCACTCTTCCATGGTAATCCCATCGATAGGTACAAATGGAACTACATCTAGAGCACCCATTCTTGGATGAGCTCCTGTATGAGCACTCATATCTATATTTTCATAAACCTTTTCTGCCATATTTATTATCGCTTTCTCTAGAGCTTCTGGTTCTCCTACCACAGTAACAACAGATCTGTTATGGTCTGCATCACTAGAATAGTCTAGTAACTTTACTCCCTCTACTCCTCTAAATACATTTACTATAGCTTCAATTTTTTCCTTGTCTCTACCTTCACTAAAGTTAGGTATACATTCTACTATTCTTGCCATAATTAACTCCTCCTATTTATTTGTAGTTGATACCAATACCTGTATTTATAGATATTGGTATCACTTTTTATTTTTAAATTATAATATACTAATTCTTTAAAATCTTTAGGGTTGTATTAATAATTAACCTTAACTACTTCTTCAACTTTATTAGCTAGTTCTCCACTACGAAGAAGATCTGTAACCTTATCTATCTCTTTATACATAACTACATCATTTTCTATAAAGTTAACTACATTTCTAACTGATTCATAGGCAACCTTAGTTCCTTTACCTAAAGTATAATCCTCTCTAAAATCGATAGCTTGACATGCCGCTAAAATTTCAGTAGCTACTACTCTCTCTGCATTTCTTATTATATCCCTTGCCTTTCTAGCTGCTATTGTACCCATGCTAACATGATCTTCTTGGTTCGCAGAAGAAGGTATTGAATCAACACTAGCAGGATGAGCAAGGATTTTATTTTCAGAAACTAAAGCTGCTGCTGCATATTGAGTTATCATAAATCCAGAATTTAAGCCACCATGTTTAACAAGAAAAGCTGGAAGATCATTTAATTGATAGTTAATTAATCTTTCAAGTCTTCTTTCAGATACATTGGCAATTTCACTCATAGCTATACCTAAGAAGTCAAAAGTTAATGCCATAGGTTGACCATGGAAGTTTCCTCCTGAAATAACGTCTCCTTCCTCTGTTACTATTGGATTATCTGTTACTGAATTAATCTCTATTTCTACTTTATGTTTTGCATAATTTAATGCATCCTTAGAAGCTCCATGAATTTGTGGTATACATCTTAAAGTATATGCATCCTGTACTCTAATTTCCCCTTGAGATGTCACAAGAGAACTTCCATCTACTAAAGCTAATATGTTCTTTGCTGTTTCAATTTGCCCTTCATGAGGACGTATGTTATGAGTTCTTAAATCAAAAGCATCTCTTATTCCTCTTAGTGCTTCTACTGTTAATGCAGCAGCTATATCGCCACTCTTAATTAAGTTTATTCCATCCCATAAAGCCAAAGCTCCAACAGCAGTCATAACTTGAGTACCATTAATTAATGCAAGACCTTCTTTAGCTATTAATTGAACTACTTCTATACCAGCTTTATTCATAGCTTCTCTACCACTTATTATTTCACCCTGATACTCAGCTTCTCCTTCTCCTAACATTGGTAATACCATATGAGATAATGGTGCTAAATCACCAGATGCTCCTAAAGACCCTTTCTCCGGTATTACTGGATGAACTCTCTTATTTAGCATAGCCACCAAGGTTTGTAGTGTTGATAATCTTATTCCTGAGTATCCTTTGGATAAAGCATTAGCTCTAAGCAAAATTATTGTTCTCACTATATCTGTATCAAGGCTGTTTCCAAAGCCACAAGCATGAGATATAATTAAATTTCTTTGAAGAGTTTTGCAATCTTCACCTGATATAGATACATCAGAAAATTTTCCAAACCCTGTAGTTATTCCGTAGACTACTCTATCTTCTTCAACAATTTTATCTACAATTCCTCTAGATTTTTCTACTCTTTTTATGGCTTCTTCACTAAGCTCAACTTGATAATTATTTCTAGCCACATTTACTATATCTTCAAGTCTTAGATCATTTCCATTGATTATTACTTTATTCATTAATATCTCCCCTTTACAATATACTTTCCTATATAATTACTATTCTTTATAAAATCAAAATAACCTTTTAATAACCCGTTCTGAATATTATGAATATTTTTAATGTATTATCATTTTAACTTACTAAAGAATTAGTTATTTACCTAAATAAATTGTTAAAATAGTATTATTCTTCTCTATTGTTTAAACAAAAAAATTTATACTATATTCATGTTTTATATATAATTTTATAATCTTAAAAGACTGTATCAGAATAGTTTTGCAATTTACACTGATACAGTCTTCCTAATTCCTAATGGTATCCTTAGCCAATTCAATCATGGCTAAGATAATAATAGTACTTCCAATTATTATTTTAAAAGATATGGATTCTCCTAAAATAATAACTCCTAAAACTAAAGATACTATAGGCTCTAAAGCACTAAAAATAGCTGAATTAGTCGGTCCTATTAACTTTACTCCTTTTAGGAATGCCATTAATGCAACAACAGTAGATATAAATGCAATCAACAATATAGATATAATTCCATAAAAATTGATTGGATTATTAAAACTATTAGTAACAATTCCTGTAGTACTTCCAACTATTGCTGAAATTATAGATATGTAGAAAGTCATAACATAACTATCTATATTTTTAACTTTATCATTAGAAGCGCCTAGGACGTATATAGCATAACATAATGCAGATAACAATACCAATACTACTCCAATAGTATTAATGCTTCCAACCTTAATATCTAACATTATAAATACACCTATAGTAGTTACCATTAAATATAAAAACTTTTTTAATTTGAATTTTTCTTTGTATATTATTATGGATAAAATCATAACCATTAAAGGATATGTATGTAATATCATTCCTGCTATACCTACATCTATATAATTATATGCTATGAATAATAGTATAGATGTCATAGAATATCCTATCACTCCCATAAATAATATAAGTTTTATTTGTTCTTTACTTACCCTAAGTGAAAGTTTTTTAGTTTTTATATATATAAACAGTATTATAGATGCAAAAGTAAACCTTAGAGCTAAGGTATTTATTGGATTTGCACCACCTTTATATGCAAGCTTTGCTAAAATGGGCATTATTCCAAAGGCTATAGATGCTATTGCAATATAAAAAATCCCCTTAATTTTATTGCTACTCTTATCCATGATTTTACCCCTCCCCTACTAAATCGACATGTATATTAAAATTTTAATATATATGAAAGGTACATCACAAATTAATTCTATACTTATATCTATTATTATTACAGCTGTGTTCGTGCTATTATTCTTTGTAACTACATCTGTATTCTTTTAGTATATAACCTTGTTTAAACCTAAAATAATTATTTCTATTCTATCTTTAAAAAGCTCCCTCTCTCTTAAATACTTTAAAAAAAGTAGTAAATAATATTTTTATATCATACCAAATAGAAAAGTTACATATATAAGTTAAATCATAGTAAATAGTTTTTCCTAATTCTATCTCTCCTCTTCCACTAACTTGTGCAAGTCCTGTTATTCCAGGTAATACTAATAATCTTTGATAATAGTTTTCTGGATAATATTTTACAACTTCAGGTATTTCTGGTCTTGGTCCAACTAAGCTCATATGGCCAAATAAAACATTAAATAATTGTGGTATTTCATCAAGGCTTGTGTTTCTCAAAAAACTACCTACTTTTGTTATTCTATTATCACTCTTACTCTGAAATACAAAGTTATCCATATTAGTTGGATCTATTTGCAATTCTCTCTTGCTTTCAGCTGATATCACCATAGTTCTAAATTTATATATGGTAAAATTTTTTCTATCTTTTCCTACTCTAACTTGCTTAAATAATACTGGCCCCTTACTATCTAGTTTTATTGCTATAGCAATAATTAAATATATGGGTGATAATAATACTATTCCTATAATCGATAGTATCATATCAAAAACTCTTTTTAAAAAAAATTGCATTTTTTTATTTTCTATTTTTTCTTTTTTATCTATTACTATATTGTTCTCCAAAATATTTCCTCCTTGTACGAACATAAGACTATTATATCATTTATTTTACAAAAAAAATATTTTTTAATTATTATGAATTTATTAATTTGTATTTATCATGCATGAGTTAATATCATATATTTTTAATGCTAAAGCCTATATTTCATACAATTTAATTAATTGTTATATTTATATAAATCATAAAGTAAAAGACTTAATTCTACTTTAAAAGAACTAAGTCTTTAGCATAATATAGTAAGATATTATTTATGATTTTCTTTTATTATATTAGTAACTGCATTAATCACATCTTCAACATCATCATCATTCATCTTTGGATACAATGGTAATGAAAGTATAGTATCAAAGTAACTTTCAGCTACTGGGAAGTCACCTTCCTTATAACCAAAATTCTCTCTATAGTAGCTCATTAAATGTACTGGTATAAAATGAACACTGGTACCTATGTTAGCTTCTCCCATAAGTTCTATAAACTTATCTCTATCAATTGTAAGTTTATCCAGCTCTAGTCTTACTACATAAAGATGCCATGAATGAGTAGTATAATCTGCTTCTGGTGGAAGTTTAATTCCATCAAGCGTAGAAAAGCCTTCTTCATATTTTTTTACAATTTCTTTCCTTCTATCTTGCATTGCAGATAATTTATTCATTTGTGTCTTCGCAAGAGCTGCTTGAATGTCGAACATATTATACTTATGACCCGGATATTCTATATCATATCTCCAAGCTCCACCTTTTCCATATCTATTCCATGCTGCTTTGCTCATGCCATGAGTTGACATTACTCTTGCTTTTTCAGCTATGTCTTCACTGTTAGTTGTAAGCATTCCACCTTCGCCTGTACATATATTTTTAGTTGCATAGAAACTAAAGGATGCACAATCACCTTTTTTACCTATTAAATCACCCTTATAAAAAGTATCAATTGCATGAGCTGCATCTTCTGATACAAAAAGATCATATTTTTCTGCTATAGCTCTAATTTTATCCATATCACAAGCATGACCTGTATAATGTACTGGAACTATAGCAGTAGTTTTATCTGTTATCTTCTCTTCTATCTTATTTGCATCTATACAAAATGTTTCTGGATCTACATCTACAAATACAGGAGTTGCTCCTACATGAATTATTGTATTAGCTGTAGCTGCAAAAGTAATTGGAGTTGTTATAACCTCATCTCCAGGTTTAACTCCCCCAGCTATCAAGGCAATATGTAATGCAGCTGTAGCAGAATTCATAGCAACAGCATATTTAGAACCTGTATATTCTGCAAATCTCTTTTCAAATTCTATAGTTCTTGGTCCTTTAGCTACCCATCCTGATTTTAATGTTTCTACAACCTCATTTATATCTTCATCATCAATTAGCGGCACTGCATAAGGTAAAAAAGTTTCTCTTTTTTTATACATATAAATTCTCCTTATCTTGACATTTCCGTATTTTTACTTATTTTTTTATTCGATTTAAATAAATAAAAATGAATCAGTCCTTCTAAAAATCCAATTCCATAACTAATATGTAATATAGGAAATATTATGGATGTATATTTGAATAATTTTCTTTTTTGTTTTGTAATTTTAAAGGATTCAAATAAATCACTTATTATGTATATTCCTAATACACTCATCCATATATAGAATATTGGCTTAAATAATATACTTAATAAAATCCCTAAGACATTTCCTAATACAAACATCATAGGAATTAGGTGTCTTATAGATGCAGTTTTACCATGTTTTTGCATAACTCTAACTTTCCAAAATCCATATTGATAATATTGTTTCCATAATTTTTTTAAGGAGCCTCTGCTATAGTAAACTGATTTAATACAAGGTGATAATAATATTTTATATCCATTTTTTATCACTCTAAAATTCAATTCATCATCTTGATTTCTAACTAACTCCTCATCAAAATATCCTATTTCATTCAATACTTCTTTCCTGTAACCTCCAAAAGCTACAGTATCAACAAATACTTCATGTTGAGCATATCTAAAAAGTGCATTTCCAACTCCAAAAGGCGAGCTCATAGCTAGAGATATTGCTTGCCCAACCTCATTCTCACTTACTGTTTCTATTGGGCCACCTACACAACCTATTTCCATATCTTTATACAACAACTTTACATTGTTCTCTACAAACTTTTCATTAGCATAAGCATGGGATCCAAAAATTATTATTATGTTAGAATTGCTATATTCTATCCCGCAATTCATACCTTTAGGTGCAGTCAATTCTTTATTATCTATTAATTTTACATTTTCATAATTACTTTCATATTTTTTTATTATTTCTCTACTTCCATCTATAGACATACCATCACATATCAATATTTCATATAAATTGGGGGGATAAGTTTGCTTTAAAAATGAATCAATACACTTTCCAATATACTTTTTTTCATTTCTGCAGGGTATTACTATAGAAACTGTTTTAGTAAATTCCATACTTTCACGTCCTAAATAATTAATTTATTACATACTGCTCTCCTTGAAGCAAAACGTAATTATTTCATGTTAATTAAAATGTTTTTATTGATTTTTCTTTATATATTGTAAAGCCTACTATAATGATTGATACAACTTAATTAATTTCTCGCTTTCACATTGCCAATTCAATTCTTCTTTTGCATTAATGCAGTTATCTACATAGACTTTATACATTTTATTATCAGATAGTATCTTATTAATAGCAGTAGCTATATTATTATCATCATCTGGATTTGTAACCTCTCCAACTCTATAATTAGTAACTATATCCTCCATGTCAGGATAATTACTACATAATACAGGTATTTCTGCTTGAATATATTCAAACATTTTATTTGGCAAACTATAGTAATAACTTAAACAAATATTTTTTATCATACTAACACCTAAATCTGCTGAAGCTGTATATTTTACTAGCACATCTGGAGAAACAGCAGGATGAAAATATACTCTATTTTCTAGATTCAACTCTTTAACATATTTCTTATAGCTTTCAACCATGCTACCATTACCTAGTACTACAAAAACTATTTTTTCATCTACTGATTTCATAGCTTCTATTAATTTTTCAATTCCTCTACCTTTACTGATTACCCCTTGATATATTAGTATTTTTTTAGTTTCATCTAATTTAAATTGTTTATGAAATAATTTTTCTTTTTTAACATTTTTGTATAAAAATGGTATATTTCTTATAAGTATCGGACTTTTTTGTAAATTATATACCTTTTTTAGATATTTAACTATTGATGGACTGACTGTAATAATTGAATCGCATTTTTTAATAACTTTCTTTTCTATAGAATTTTGAATATATAATAAAGATTTAGGCATAGTTATATTATTAGAGGCTTGAGACCATAATTCATGGGAATCATATATTAGTTTAATGTTCTCTTTACCTAACTTTCCTATTATCCTTTCGCCTATTGGTAATGTGTATACATCATGACAATGAACAAAATCTGGTTTGAATTTTATTGCTTCCTTCAAACACTTTTGCTTAAACTCCCAAAATTTAAAAGCCTGACTAAATTTATTTTTGCCTAATTTAGATCTTGTTGCTAGTTTAATTCTTTTTACTAAAAAAAATTGAAACTTTTCAACTTCCTTCAATCCATCATTGTGTAAAGCTAATACATTTACTTCAAAACCATTCTCTCCCAACGCATTAGCCTCTTTTATTATTCTTGAGTCATTAACAAAATCATTTTGAACAATCATTAGTATTTTTTTCAATAAAATTCATTCCTTCCCTTAAAACTATAAATCCTTCATTTTTCCAATTATATACAAACGAAAAACAAATACCCAATATAGTCCAGAATGGTGTAAACATTAAAATTGTACTTGGTGAAAAAGCTAGTACTACCATTATAATTCCTACAACTAAAAGCATAGTAGGAATAAACCAATCGTCATTAATAGTTTTTAATGTTATTATAAATGTATCCCATAACATCATACAATATATTAAAATTAAATATATGAACATACCTATACCAAAATCTCCAAGGTATTCGAACCATGAACTATGAATGTTGACTAATCCATTGGTGTTTCCTTTCCCCTCCACATACTTACCTATATTTCCAACACCATATCCTAAATATCTTTTTTCTCCTATTACACCTTCCAGAACATTTAAAATTAATGTTATTCTTTCATTTTCTGATCCTTCACCACCATACTCTAATTTTATTGGGGGTACTATTTCTGGTGTATCATTAATAGGAACTTTAAAAATTTCTTTTTTTACATTATTTATAATTAAAGAATCAGCAAACTTACCGTAATATGGATACATAAAATTAGGTAAAGATAATGCAACAAATATAAATAAAATCCAAATTGTTGTTACTACAGAACTAATCATATATGTTTTCCCAATATTTTTATTTTTAAATGTTAAAATTAATCCTCCTATAAATACTATAAGTAGAGTTAAGAATACAGTTAACCATCCTAATCTAGATCTTGTAAATATTAAATTAACTATTGATATTGAAATTAAAATATAAATAAAGAATTTTTCTTTTATTTTTTTTAGATGCAAACTATGTGTAAATAACATAGCAATCCCTAAATTAAGAACTACTGCATAATTATTGGGATTATAGAAAAAGGTAACTGGAATCCTTTTTGTATATTCATAGGTAATACCTGAATTAATATATATATTTTCTAATCCAATATTCACATTAAATATCTCTAATGTTCCTAAAAATAATATTCCTGCATATAAAATTAAAAAGAATCTCATAGTTTCTTTTAATTTATCTTTGTTATTATTCTCCATAAACATTAATGCAAAAAGTGCAATCATTATTACATACCTATACAAAGTTTTTACCGCTAAATATTTGTCTTCAGCTATAAATATACTCATAAATAAATACACAACGAAGATAATGAAAAATATTAAATATCTTTTACTATACCCTTTATTAAAACTTCTCCTACTTTTATGCTTATATAAATTATATAAATAAACAATTATATATAAAAAGTAAAATAGGAAAACAAATTTGCTATTACCCGAGGTAACACTTGCATAAAATAAGGTAGTAAAATAAAGATATCTTTTAGTATTAAACGTGAAATATTTATATATTAATATAGCAAAAATTAAATAAAATAAATATACTATAATTAAATCAGGTGTAGATATCATACTAATAATTATAATAATGATATTTATTAATAATATCATTTTATTCATTTGTATATTTGTTTTTTTCATAGTTTTCTCCCTTTAACATTATATAAGTATAGCGGAATCAGTCCTTATCTTTAGTAACGCTATTATAAATCTCTAGTTGTTTTTTCCCTATAGCTACATTACTAAAATTATCAATACAATATTGTCTTATCTCATTTTGATTATAATTACTATAGTTTACATATACATATTTTAATGCATGCGCTAACTCTTCAATATTATCAACTTCTACTAATTTACCAACCTTATCATTAACAATATCATAAGGTCCACCACAATTAGTGCTTACTATTGGAGTACCTGTAGATAATGCTTCAATTAATACAACTCCAAAAGTTTCAAATTTACTAGCCAAAGAAAATACATTGCAGTTTTGCATTTCCATTTTTACTTCTTTTCTATTTAATGAACCTAAGAATTCTATTTTTTCTTCTAATTCTAATTCTTTTACTAAATTCTCTAAATTCTTTCTTTCATCACCATCTCCACCTATTCTTAAAACAACATTATCATCTTTAAAAGCTAGATTAAATGCCTTTATTAGTATATCCATACCTTTATTCTTTTTTAAAAAAGCTACTGTGAAAAATGTGAATTTTTCTCTTCTTACATATTTCTTCATGGTGAAAAATTCTGTATCAACAGAATTTCCAATAATGTATACTTCCTTACCGTCCGTATACTCAGCTAATCTTTTTGCATAAGTAGAGCTCACTGCAAATATTTTTGAAGACTTTTTAAATATTTCTTTTATAGCTTCCTTCTTCCATTCTTCTATGTTAGTTAACACATAAGCTGATGAGTGTTCTGTAACTATATAGGGTATTTTATATTTCTCAGACAATTTCATAGCTACATAACCACCCCAAAGAGTACTTTGAGCATGTATTACATCAGGAATACCATATTTTTTTATATATTTTTCTCCCAATATTATTCCTTGTTTTACCCAATATTCAGCCTGCTTTCGAGGAAACCTTGGATATATATTCCATCCATGTTTTCTGAAAGTAATAAGTCCATCTTCTAAATGCTCTTTTGTTTGAAAATAGTTATTACGTAAATTAGTAAAATTCAATAGAGATAACCATCTAACTTCTGGATATATTATTCCAATTTTAGCACCTAACTTTTGAATATTAGTTGCTTGTTCTTTAAAAAATATACCTCTTAATTTATGTTCCTTAGTTAAATACCAAGATGGAATTACTAAAACATGAATATTATTGTTCATATATATCTCCTTTCATTAAAATTAATACTTTGAAAGCTTTCTATATAAGTTTAAAAGTCTTTCTTCACATATGCTCCAATTATATTTTTCTTTAACTATATTAACTCCATTTTTACCCATATTCATTGTAGAATTTAAATCATTTCCTAACTTAACAATTACATTTGATAATTCATTAACATCTGTTGGGTCAACAACAACTCCTGATTTCCCTTCATTAATTATACTTTTCATCATCGGAAAATCACTTGCAATAATTGCAGTTTCTGTCATCATATATTCAAATAACTTAATTGGTTCTGAATTTATATATCTCCAATTATCTGGTTGCAACAATACAAATCCAACATGTGCCATTGATAGATATTTAAAAACATCTTTATGTGGTATTTTACCAGTAAAAACAATTTCACCATCACTAATATTATCATTACACAGTTCCTTGACCTTTATTTCAAATTCATTTGTTTCAAATGGTCCAATAAAATAATATTTATATGGCTTATTTACTTTTTTTATAGCTTGTATAATTTTAAATATTCCTCGATCTTCTCTTAACCCCCCTACATAGATAAATGTAGGGGTTGAATTAAGTTTCTTAATATGTGGTTTATCAATTACAGGATAGTTTGGTATTAACTCTACCTTATCATTATAAGATTTAAATTTATTAATTAAAATATCATTTACACTGATAATATAGTCTGCTTTTTTTGCATTCCTTTTCTCATATCCATATATTAATTTAGTTATAATTGTCTTACCAAATTTAAAATGTTCTGCAAATCCCTGTGGATGATATTCATGAGAATCATAAATTATTTTGCACCCTAGCTTCTTCTTTAGCTTTATAGCTATTTGAAAAGAATCTGGTTCATGAGCATGATATATATCAGCATTAACTTCTAACGCTAGCTTATGCATTCTGTTCATAGGACGTAGTCTATCATGCCACGATTTTCGACCTTGAAAAGTCTTAACTTTAATACCATCCTCCGTAATAAAATCTTTATTACCTGGAGCAATTAAATATATATCACTATATTCTTTTTTTAAAGATAAAATTTCCTTATAATATATTCTATTATCAAATATATCATGACCAGATGTTAATATACAAATTTTCACTTATTACACCTCTTACTATATTTCCTTGTCATGTATAGTGTTTCAATTAATTAAGAATCTCATACTAATATACGAATTCTATTATTTACTTATTTTTCACTTTTTTCATATCCATAGTAGAAAAATCTCCTAGTGGAAACTTAACAGGCATACCTGTTGCCGTAGACTTATATGCAGCTAATATTATTTCTAATGGTTTTTTAGCCTCTTCTCCACTTACTAGTGGCTGTCTATCTTCTATGATAGAGTCTACTACATCTTTAAATAATAAAGTATGTCCAAATCCGTAAACACTATCTGGATCAGCTTCTTGAGCTGCTAAAACTTCCTCTTCACTTTCTTCTGAACCTTCAACTCTCCAAGTTTCAATTTTATTTACTGCAAGACCACCTATGCAAACAGCTGCCTTTTCCCCAAAAATACTTAATGTTTCCTCTAAATTCGTAGGATACACACAAGCACTTCCTTCTATTATTCCTATAGAGCCATTTTTAAACCTTATTAGTATAGCTCCAAAATCTTCAGCATCAATATCTCTTAAGAAAGTATCACATTGAGCATATACTGTATCAACATCTGAACACATCATCCATTGTAGTAAATCTATATTATGGATACATTGATTCATTAATGTTCCACCATCAAGTTCATAAGTCCCTCTCCAAGGAGCTTGCTCATAATATCCCATGTTTCTATTCCAAAGTATTCTTGCTGTACCATTAACCATCTTGCCAAAATTATTTGCTTCAACTTCACTTCTTAGTTTTTGAATAGCAGTATTAAATCTATTTTGATGTGATACACATAATTTAACATTGTTTTCTTTAGCACAAGCTATCATTTCATCAGCATCTTTAATTGATAACGCCATTGGTTTTTCAACTATAACATGCATATGTTTTTCCATACAATTTATAGCAATTTCTGGATGATATCCGCTTTCAGTTGCTATATACACTATATCTATATCTTCTTTTTCTAACATTTCTTTATAATCTTTATATGTATTTACTATTGCATCCTTACCTAACTTTTCGATATACTCATCTTTTTTAGCAATAGCTTTTTCTTCAATAGGGTCACAAGTTGCTACTAATTGCAAACTCTCCTTATTATTCACCACTGCTTCTATTCCCTTATAAGATATTCTTCCACATCCAATAACAGCTACATTAAAAATTTTCATATTTAATTCCTCCTAATATATTTTCAGGACTAAGACTAAACTCAAACCCTTTAAATATAGTTAATTATTTGCTACATTTTCCACTTAATTTTTATTCATAATTTTTAGATACAGTACTATTTTTGTACTGTATCTAAATTCAATCCCTAAATATGTTAAAGTTTATTTATTTTATCTCTATTTTTTTGAACATTCTTTGTCGCATTTCTTGTATCGTAAAGGAGCTTAGCCTTTTCAACCATTAATTCATAGTCATAACAACTGTGATCTGTAGTGATAATTACTATATCTGCATTATCAATTTCTTTTTGCCAATCTACTGATATATATTCAATACCTTTATGTTTAAAAGATGGGATATATGGATCATTAATCATTATCTCCGCACCATTTTTCTCTAATATGTCAAGGACTTTCAATGTTGGTGATTCTCTCATATCATCTATATCTTTTTTATATGCTGCACCCATAACAAGTACTTTTGCGCCATTTAATGCCTTTTTATGTCCGTTTAAAAGCTTCATCACATTCTCAACTACAAATTCTGGCATAGAATCATTAATTATACCCGAAGTCTCTATAAGTTTTGTGTGATAATCATACTCTTTAGCCTTCCATTCTAAGTAGAATGGATCTAGTGGTATACAGTGGCCACCAAGACCTGGACCTGGATAGAATGGCATAAACCCATAAGGCTTAGTTTTCGCAGCTTCAATAACTTCCCAAACGTCAATTCCCATCCTCTTACACAATATTGCCATTTCATTAGCTAAGGCTATATTTATATTTCTAAAGGTATTTTCAAGAATTTTTTCCATCTCAGCTACTGCTGGTGACGATACCTCCATAATTTCTCCATCTAATACACATCTGTATAAAGTTCCTGCAACCTCAGTACACTCTGGTGTACATCCACCTACAACCTTAGGTGTATTTTTAGTGTTATATTCCTTATTACCGGGATCTACTCTTTCTGGTGAAAATGCTAAAAAGAAATCTTCTCCACATTTTAATCCACTTTCTTCAAGAATTGGTTTTATAACTTCATCCGTTGTTCCAGGATAGGTTGTGCTCTCAAGAATTATAAGCATTCCTCGCTTTAAGTATTTTGCTACATCTTTTGTTGAGTTAACTACATAGGATAAGTCCGGCTGTTTATAAAGATCAAGAGGTGTTGGTACAGCTATACATACTGTATCTACTTCTTCTATGAAACTAAAATTCGTAGTTGCTTTTAGCTTACCTGCTTTAACAAGGTCTGATAAGTCATTATCTACTATATCACCTATATAATTTTCTCCATTGTTAACCATAGCAACTTTTTTATCTTGAACATCAAATCCTATAACTTCATATCCCGCTTTAGCTTTTTCTACTGCTAGAGGAAGTCCTACATATCCAAGACCTACTACACCTAGTTTAGCTGTTTTATTCTTTAATTTTAATAATAAATCTTCCTTTAATTGACTCATAATTGTTCCTCCCATTAGTAATTTATTAGATTACACAATTCGTTACATATCTTAGTCTCTCTTTCTTTTATATGTAGGAACTTTCTCTTCAAGCAATTTTATTATTTCTTCTTTACTCATATTATCTACATTTCTAAACTGTTTTATAGCTTCTTCAATAAATTCTATAGTAGCATCTTTAGGTTTTTCTACAAAAATTTTATTATGCTCTGTAGATGTAAGTGCTACTTCATCCATTAAAAGCTCTTCATACAACTTTTCACCTGGTCTTAATCCCACATATTCTATTTTAATATCTACATCTGGCTTATATCCAGATAATGTTATTAAATCTCTTGCTAAATCAACCATTTTAACCGGTTTACCCATATCTAATACAAATATCTCTCCACCATCTGCAAGACCACCAGCTTGAATAACTAATTGAGCAGCCTCAGGAATAGTCATAAAGAACCTTGTTATTTCTGGATGGGTTACAGTTACTGGTCCACCCTTTTCAATTTGCTTTTTAAATAGCGGTATTACTGAACCATTACTTCCAAGAACATTTCCAAATCTAACTGCTACATAATCTGTTTTACTAACTTCATTAAAAGCTTGAATTATAAGTTCACAAAATCTTTTAGTGGCTCCCATTACATTAGTTGGATTTACTGCCTTATCTGTGCTAATTAAAACAAACTTTTTAACATTATATTTATTACAGCATTTAGCTACATTATATGTACCTAAAATATTATTTTTAATAGCATCCCCTGCATTTCCCTCCATTAAAGGTACATGCTTATGAGCTGCTGCGTGGAATACCACTTCTGGTTTGTGCTCGTCAAATATTTGATCTATTCTTATCATATCTCTTACAGAAGCAATAATTACTTGTTTATTTATTTCTGGATAGTTTCTGTTAAATTCCATTTCTAAATCATAAGCATTATTCTCATATATATCCAGGATAATTATTTTTCTAGGTGAGAATTTTGCTATTTGTCTAATAATTTCAGACCCAATACTTCCACCACCACCAGTAACTAGTATTGTTTTATTTTTTATATATCTTTCTATATGCTCCGATTTTAGCTTTATTGATTCTCTTCCCAATAAATCATCAATGTTCACATCTCTCATATGATTTACATTTATGCTATCATCAATAATTTTATAAATACCTGGCATGGTTTTAATATTTTTTGTCACCTGCTTACATATATCTAAAATTTCTTTCTTAGTATTCTTATCCACTGATGGCATCGCAAGCATTATTTCATCAACTTTGTTTTGCTTACAAAAGGATATAATCTTATTTCTATCTCCTACAACCTTTACTCCATGAATCCTCTTACCTATCTTATTTATATTATCATCAATCAACCCAACAATTTTATAGTGCAAAGTACTATTATTATTTATTTCTTTAATAAGTATAGCTCCAGCATCTCCAGCACCTATAATTAACAAATTCTTTTTTTTGTTAATCGGTCCTTTATCTGTTCCATTATTCTCCATGATTCTATATAAAAATCTAACTCCACCTAAGCTTATTACGCTCAATAACCAAAATATAATATGAACAGTTATTGGAAATCTAAAAAATCTACTTTTTAACATAGTGTGGCTTATAAAATAACCATAGATTATAAATACTATATTAGAAGCAGTCATAGAATATACTATCGATAATAACTCCTCAACAGATGCATATTTCCAAATATTACTATATAGTTTGAATATCATATTAAATATAATTGTTAATGCTACAACTGGAAATATTGATAATATAAAAAACTCTCTATAATCAGGTTGGATCCTGAAATCAAATTTTAGTAATAAAGCCAAATATAAACTTATTGCGACAAGAATTACATCCAAAACTATATTTTTATTTTCTTTTTTCATAACTTCACTTCCTAAATCAATTATGGTAATCAAATACTTCAAGATGTTTTGAAATGCAAATTTCAAAAGTTTATCACAGTTATTATACTGTTTTTTGCATGTAAACACAATTGCATTCAAAGTTATTCATAAAATATTATTTAATTATTTATATTCTATTGATACATTCTTTTTCATTTGATTATCCTAATGTTTCTTCAAGTTCCTTTACAATTTCATCCTCTGGATTTAACTTTTTAGCTATATCTAAATGTATTTTTGCTTGATTAAAATCCTTAATATTTATATAACACATTATTAAATTAGTGCATACCTCTATAGATTTGGTAACCTCAAATACTTTCCTTAAATACTTAATTGCAGTTTCGAAATCATTCAAGCAAGCATAGTTTATCCCAAGTTCATTAAATACCTGAACATAGTTACTATCTATAGATAATGCTTCATTTAAATAGTATATAGCTTTTTCATAGTTTTGTAAAATTCTATAAGAAACTGCAATATAATAAAATATCTCAGCACTATCCCCTAATACATCTATTAGTGGTAATAATACTTCTAACGCTTTCTTTGGTTCTTCATATACAAGTTCTTTCCCCTTATCAAAAGAATTGATTATATCTAGATTCTCTTTTAAAACCTCAACCTCTTCACTCACATTTCCTCCCAATGATATATATTGTTTGATATTAAAATGAGCTTTTTCAAAATCTTTATCTTCATAACTTACTAAGGCTGAATAATAATAGGGTTGTGGATAATCCTTAATCTCTTTTCCAATTTCAATAAGTTTAATAACCTCTTCTTTAAATACAATATTATTTTTTCTCATTCCATCAATTAAAATAAAAGCTTTATTTAAATTATCTGTTGTAATTTCAACTTCCAATAATCCTTTTAATAATATATATCCATCTTCATACTTTTCATTTTTAATATTCTCAAATATTTTTCCTTTTATATAATTAACGCTATTAGGAATGGATTTTATTATTTCCTTATATACATGATTAAATTTAAAGTTTTTATCTGCTCCTAGTGCATAAAAAATTCCCTCTATAAAAAAATTAACAGGAATATTAGATAAATCATCTCCTTCTTTAGTTTTGGAAACTATTTTATCTGAATTTACTGGTAGATATATATTATCTTTAAATACATATTCATTTATTTTGCTACCTTTTTTTATTTCAAGAAATAGCATTTTCTCAAGTTTTTCTAAAAAATAATTTTCATTACTCATAATGCACCTTCTTACTATCCTATATTTTTTAATTTATTCCACTAAACTATATTACCATTTATTTTATTTTTAATCATCTGTTTTTTGTATAAAGTAATATTTTCGTAATTTTTTTATTTTTTATATAGCACAATTTAATAAACGCATAAAATTTATATGCTTTATTATACATTTATAATCTTATAACTCATATAATAAGTAAAACATTATAAATATTTAATTATAAACCAAAATCTTATTGCATTGATACTAATATTATTCTATAATAAATTTGTTTTATAACTTTATAAATATTATATTTGGAGTAAAATTATTATAGGGAGGTCATTAAATTATATTATTGATATCTCTATACTTTATAAATTAGAAAGAGGGTATGGAATTGTATAAGTTAAACCAAAATGAAACCCCATTATTTGATGCCTTAATGGAATATGTGAATAGAGACACTCTTCCATTCCATGTTCCTGGGCATAAAAAAGGTGTTGGAGTAGACATAGATTTTAAAAACTTCATGGGCGAAAATCCGTTTAAGATTGACGTTACAGTTTTTAAACTAGTAGATAGTTATCATCATCCAACAGGTCCTATAAAAAAAGCTCAAGAATTAGCTGCTGATGCCTACGGTTCAGATGCATGCTTTTTCTCTGTTCATGGAACATCCGGTGCTATTCAAGCAATGATTCTTTCTGTAGTGGGCGCTGGTGACAAAATAATAATTCCTAGGAATGTTCATAAATCCATTACTGGAGGAATTATCTTAGCTGGTGCTATCCCTGTATATATGCAACCTGAGTTAGATAAAAAGATAGGAATTGCAAATGGAGTTACACCTGAAACAGTAAGAACTACATTGGAAGCTAATAAAGATGCTAAAGCTGTTCTTATAATCAATCCAACTTATTATGGTGTATCTACAGACATTCAGCAAATTGCTGATATCGTTCATGAATATGATATTCCTTTAATAGTTGATGAGGCTCATGGACCACATTTAAACTTTAATAAAAGTTTACCTATGTCTGCCATGGAAGCTGGTGCTGATATCTGTGCTCAAAGTACTCATAAAATTATTGGTGCTTTAACTCAAGGATCTCTACTTCAAGTTAACTCTAAAAGAGTAAGTATTCCAAGGGTAAAACAGGTTTTAAACTTAATGCATACAACTTCGCCTTCTTATATTCTAATGGCTTCATTAGATACTGCTAGAAGACAAATTGCATTGGGTGGAGAAGAATTACTAGATAAAACAATAGAACTTTCTAATTATGTTAGAGATGAAGTTAATAAAATCCCTGGTTTCTATTGCTTTGGCGAAGAAATCTTAGGAGTTCCTGGAGCATATGCCTTTGATCCAACTAAAATTACAATAACTTGTAGAGATTTAGGTATAACTGGTTATGATTTGGATATGATTTTAACAAACAAGTATCATATTCAAATGGAACTTTCGGATTTATATAATGTCCTTATTGTAGGTTCCTTTGGCGATACTGAAGAGGGCATGGAAAGACTTTTAAGAGCTTTGAGAGAAATCAGTGATGACTATTATGGCAAGGGTACTGCTAAAGCAGACTTCATAGACATTCCTTCCATTCCTGAGCAAATACAAATTCCTAACGAAGCCTTCAACAGTGTTAAAACTTCTGTTAGAATTAAAAATAGCGTAGGCATGATTAGTGGTGAATTCCTAATGGCTTATCCACCAGGAATACCTGTACTATGCCCGGGAGAAAAAATCACACAAGAAATTGTAGATTATGTTCAACAACTAAAAGATACAGGTCTTTATGTTCAAGGTACTGAAGATCCTGAAGTTGAGTATATAAATGTAGTTAAAGATGAGGATGCAGTATTTATTAACGTTGAATAATAAATGTGAATTTTATATTATATAAATTATAATAATTAAAGGTATGATATCTCTCGGATACATACCTTTAATTATTTTTATTAATCTTTAAGCGTATTGCTTTGTTAATTTTTTTTCTTATTTCTTAACTCTAATAATTTAAATTCAGCATTGGTTTTTCCTGAATTTACTATACTTTTTAAATACTGATTATAAGACATGTTAATAATGCTTTCATAAGCTCTAATTAAACTTTCAAAATAACCCATCATATAGTTTACCTTCATTAATGGATCTGTATAAGATATATTAAATCTTATAGTATATTTTTTCCTTACTTTCTCTGCCGCCTTTTTTAAGCAGTTATAACTTGAAGATCCTTTAGCTATGAGTATCACCTTTTCATAATTACATGCCATCACTTCTTTATATGCTGGCATACATGCTTCAATAATATTTTCATCAAAGTATTTCTGTTTTGATGTTTCTTCCTGTACTACCTTAAGAAAATCTTGTAATTTCAAGTTAGTTTTAGCTCTAAGTTCTATTAGTTTTGATAATATATCTTTAACCTTTTCAACTTCCTTATGTTCAATATCATGTTTTTTATTCATTTTCTCAATGATTTCAAAGCCTTTCATCATTAATTCCAAATCAGTTTTATTTTTTTCTACTTCTTCTTCATTTTGAAGAGCCTTAATTATACTACCAATATCATCATTTAAGAATGCTTCCATGAAAAAGAATATTCTTCCTAGTCTCATTATTGTTTTCTCATCTTCTACTACTTTATTATTTGCATCAATATATATATATCCCTTTTTCTTACCAATTAAGCTGGCAATACCTTTCTTTTCAAATATTACCTCTTTATATGTATTTCCCAAAAATAGCGCTGGATCAGATATCTTAATATCTTCAAATAACTTACTATATTTTTTTATAGCTTTTTTTTCTTCTGAATTTGGTGCTTTGTATATTCCCATTAATTATCCTCCCATAGTAATTTTACTTATATAATTATGAATAGTAACCACTAAACTTAATATATTCTTATTATCATTAGATCTACTTTTCAGACTTTTATTATAATATATTATATCAGAAAATAATGAAAATCATATAAATTTATTGCTTATATAAAAAATATTAGCTTTACCTCTATATAATAGAGTAAAGCTAATATTTTATAGAAACTTATTCTAAACCTTATAATGAACAAGCTTCAACCATGAAATTAACTCTTCTGATTTTCCTCTATACTTCCATTCCTGCAACTAAAGCTTTCTTATTTAACTCTACAGCCTTTGCTGGAACTAATGAAGCTACAACCTCTTCCCAATTTACTTCCTTTATATCTAGGGCTTTAAGTAACGCTCCTAGTAATACAACGTTTTGCGCTTTCATATTACCTAGATCTTTTGCAATTTCTGCTGCTTTAATTATAACTGTATTTTCTGCTGTAGATCTTAGTGCCTCATTTACACCCTCTGGATATTTTTCTAGTCCTATTAGTACTGGTACAGGATGAATTTCATAATCATTTACTATTAAATGTCCACCTTCTTTTAAATAAGGTAGTGCTCTTAGTGCTTCACTTTTTTCAAAAGCAACTATGGCATCTGCTTTTCCTTTTTCTATTAACGGAGAATAGACTTTTTCTCCAAATCTAACTTGAGTAGTAACACTTCCTCCTCTTTGAGCCATTCCATGAACCTCAGACATTTTAACGTCATAGCCATTTCTTAACAAGCCTTCAGATAATATTTTTGAAGCTAGGATAGTTCCTTGTCCTCCTACACCTATAAATAATATACTTTTTACTTCCTTCATATTATTCACCAACCTTTTCTATAGCATCAAATGGACAAACTTGCTTACATATTTCACAACCATTGCACATGCTTTCATCTATTTCCACTACACCATTTTGGAATTTCAATGCTGGACATCCCGTTTTTAAGCACATTTTACATTTCTTACATTTCTCTACATCAACTTTACACTTTAAGTTAGCTCTTTTCTTTAATACGTCTTTTATTAAAGCACAAGGTTGTTTTGTAATAATTACAAAAGGTTCTGTGCTATCATGAGCTTCTTTTACAGCCTTTGAAGTTTCTTCTATTTTATATGGATCTACTACCTTTATATTTTCCTTTTTAATACCACATGCAAGGACTAAAGCTTCAATATCTACCATTGGAGCTTCTCTATTTTGAAGGGTTCTACCTGTTCCTGGATTTTCTTGGTGCCCTGTCATTCCTGTGATTCTGTTATCAAGAATTACAGTTACTATCGGTGTATTGTTATAAACACTTTCAATTAATCCAGTTACTCCTGAATGGAAGAACGTTGAATCTCCAATAAATGCAAATACCTTTTTATCTTCTCTATTAGCTACTATACTAGCTCTTTCCATTCCTACACCAGCTGATATAGAAGCACCCATGCAAATTACAGTGTCAGTTACACTAAGTGGTGCATTCATACCAAGAGTATAGCATCCAATATCTCCAGAAGCTATTACATCCTTATATTTTGATACTGCATAGAATATTCCTCTGTGAGGACATCCTGGACATAGTACTGGTGGTCTAGAAGGTGGGTTAGTATCTGCTGTATAAGTTATTTTATTTTCTTCTCCTAAAATACCTCTTCTAATAATGTCTGGATTTAGTTCTTCACATATAGGAATAACTTCCTTACCTATGCAGCTAATTCCTAAAGCTTTAACTGAATTTTCTAAGTATGGATCATTCTCTTCTACTACATATAATTTTTCTACCTTAGATGCAAACTCTTTAATCATTTCATCTGGTAATGGGTAAGAGAAACCTATCTTTAGGTATGATGCATTGTCTCCAAAAACTTCTCTACAATATTCATAAGAAATACCACTAGTAATTATACCTATCTTTGTATTGCCCATTTCCATTTTATTAAGCTTTGTAGTATTAGAATATTGTCTTAGCTTCTCTAATCTCTCTTCTACTTCATAGTGTTTAATTTTTGAATGACCCGGAGTCATTATATATTTTTTAATATTTTTTTCATATGGCTTCACTTCTACAGCTTGTTTATCTCCAACCTCTACTACTGTTTTAGAGTGTGAAATTCTAGTTGTAACTCTAAATAAAACTAATGTATCAAATTTTTCACTTATTTCATATGCTTCCTTCATATAGTCAATACATTCTTGTGAGTTTGATGGTTCAACCATTGCAACCTTAGCATGAGGAGCATAAAATCTGTTATCTTGCTCATTTTGAGAAGAGTGCATTCCTGGATCATCAGCAGTTACAACTACAAAACCTCCGTTAACTCCTTCATATGCCATAGTAAATAATGGGTCAGCAGCCACATTAAGTCCTACATGCTTCATTGTAGTAAGCACTCTTGCTCCTCCAATAGATGCACCTGATGCTACTTCAAAACCAACCTTTTCATTTGGTGCCCATTCTGCATATACACCTTCATATAATGCAAAGTTCTCTAATATTTCTGTACTAGGTGTTCCTGGATAAGCTGATGCTACATGACATCCAGCTTCATAGGCACCTCTAGCGATGGCTTCATTACCAGTCATTATAACCTTTTTCATATTCACATTCCCCCATTACAATTTATCTTTTAATAATTAATTAACTATCCTACTTCAATTATTCCCCAATAATTGTTTACCCTAAAATACTACCTAATGCTATTGAATAAAGCTTGGATTTTGCACTATCTGCTCTAGAAACCAATACTACAGGGCATTTTGCACCTACAATTACTCCAGCACTTTCAGCACCGGCAAAATAAGTCATAGACTTTCCTAGGAAGTTTCCAGCTTCAATATTAGGTACAAGAAGTATATCCACTTCTCCTGCTACATCACTTACAATTCCTTTGTGGTGAGCCGCTTCCTTAGATATAGCGTTATCAAGTCCCAGTGGACCATCTATTATGCAACCTTTAATTTGTCCTCTCTTATTCATTGCTGAAAGAGCTGCTGCATCTAAAGTTGCCTGCATTGATGGATTAATCACTTCTACAGCACAAATTGGTGCTACCTTTGGCATATCTATCTCTAGTGCTTTTGCCACTGTTACTGCATTCTTTAATATTCCTATTTTATCTTTTAATTCTGGATATGGCACCATTCCTCCATCGGTAAGAAGTAATAGCTTATCATAAGACTTTACATCATATACCATTACATGAGATAGTAGATTATTTGTTCTTAGATTTGCTTCCTTATTAAGTACAGCTTTTAATAAATCTGAAGTTCCAAGTAATCCTTTCATTACATAATTAGCTTCGCCCATTGTAACCAATTCCACAGCCTTTGCTGCAGCCTTAGTTATGTCACACTCATTAATTATTCTTACTCTAGATAAGTCTATATTAGAATCTTTTGCTATAGTTTTAATTTCATCTTCATTTCCAACTAATATAGCATTTATAATACCCATGTCCACTGCCTTTATCACTGCTTCTAGAACAACATTGTCTTGTGCTACTGCTACTGCCATAGTTTTCTTTTCTTTTTTCTTTGCTAATTCTAACAATTCTTCTAAACTTTTAACCATATTTTCACTCCTTATGTATAGGTTTACTAAAAAAATTGAAATAAGTAGTAGATATCCAACACTTTTTTTATAATATTTTATATTTTCTTACTTTTAAGTATAATGTGTAATCCTTTCCGAGTCAATTTTAACTGCTAAAGTGTAATAGTATATTTTTTATTTAAAATTAACAAAAATAGATATCTTAAATTATACAATTTAAGATATCTATTAAAAATTTTTATTACTTTAAAAAACTTTACTTATGCGATTATTTTCTTTGGAATATAATTCTCTTATCTATACTATCTACATCTTTACATCCCGTAAGTACCATAGCAGATTTTAACTCTCCCTTTAATCCATGAACATAAGTTTTTACACCATCACTTTTACCACCAAAGGATGCAGTTACAAAAGGCCTTCCTATTAATACAGCATCTGCACCAAGGGCTAAGAATTTAAGTACATCTACTCCTGTTCTTACTCCTCCATCAGCTAAAATCTTAACTTTACCCTTTACTGCTTTTGCTATATCTTCAAGAACATCTGCTACACCTGGAGTTTCATCTAAAACTCTACCTCCATGGTTAGAAACTACTATAGCATCTACACCTGCTTCTACTGCAAGTAATGCTTCATCTACTGTCATAATTCCCTTTAGTATAAATGGAAGTTTAGTACTATTAACTAATTCCTTTATCTCCTTTACTCCTTTAGGCATTACTGGCTTCCCATGAAGAGCTAAAGTTATAAGTCCACAGGCATCTATATCCACGCCTACGGCAAATGCTCCTGACTCCTCAGCTAATTTTATCTTTTCAATTATATTTTTATTTTCCCATGGTTTTATAAATACAATACCTTCACCATTAAACTCCTTTAACACCTTTAAATTAGTTGTTAAAAATGAATCTACTGCTGTATCTCCTACCATTGGGTATATACCTGCATCTAAAGTACCTCCAATAACCCAAGAAATATACTCTTCTTCAGAATACTTTCCGCCCATGTTAAGAGTAGTTCCTGAAACTGGAGCTGCAAAAACTGGTATATCTAACTTCTTACCAAAAATCTCAATAGCTGTATCTGGATCCTTAGCATCGTGAATTACGCGCATATTAAGCTTATATCTTTCAAGAGCTCTAATGTTTTCTGCAAATGCATTTCCAGTACCTTTTCCACCCATACCTGGGACTTCTCCTGCACAAACAATTCCATTGCATACATTACATACTTTACAGCTATTATTTAAATTAACTCTAGCTTCTTTTCTAACATCACTATAATTCATAAAATCCCCACCTAACTATAAACTTAAATATTATTTTCCTCAAAGAATTTATCTAATTCATCTTCAGTATAAATCTTTATATTATTTCTAATTAAAAGCTCTGCAGTTACTCCATTACCCGTTTTTTTACCACCTGAAAAAGTACCATCATATATAATTCCTTTTCCACAAGATGGACTCCTTGCCTTTAAAATAGCTGCATCAATTTTTAACTCTCTAGCTATATTTAATGTTTCCTCTGCGCCTTTAATAAATTCAGCAGTTACATCATCACTTACATCTCTTCCCAAAACCCTACATTTTCCATCTAAAACCATAGCACCATCACCATTTACAACCTCATGAGCCTCCCTAGGAGTCGCCTGTCCTCCAAGTTGCTCTGGACATACTGGTATAGCCTTTCCTTGTCTTAAAAGTTCAAGAACTTTTTCATTTAAATTATTGTTACCGTCATATTTGCAGTTAATACCACAAAGACATCCACTTACTAAAATCATTTCGTCAACCCCTATACTCTAGTATTACTTTAACTCAACCACAGTAACTCCTGTTCCACCTTCTCCATAATTACCAAGTCTATAGCTTTTAACATGGGGATGATGTTTTAACAAATCAGTGATAGAACTCTTAAGTACTCCTGTTCCTTTACCATGAATTACTGTAACTTCGCCGAGACCACCAAGATAAGCCTCATCTAAATACTTATCTGTGGTATAAATAGCCTCCTCGGAATCCATACCCCTTAAGTCTACTGAAGATGATACTGCTTTTAGATTAAGCTTAGCTTCTCTTCTTTGAACCTTAGCTTTTTTCTTATCTTCACTAGATATTTTTCCCTTCCTTAAATCCTTAAGCTTTACAGAGATTTTCATTATTCCAGCTTGAACTTGAACTTCTCCCTTATTATCCACCTGGGATACTACTATAACATTTTGATTTAAAGATGGAAGATATACCTCCTGTCCTTGAGTTACAGAAGTTAATCCTTCTCCTTTAGGCTCGTCTTTTTTACTTAATTTTTCTTCCATGTTGTCAAGAGAATCCTTTATCTTCTTTCTTTCATTCTCTATTTTAGTTCTTGCTTCTGAAGAATAGCCTAACTTTTCAAGTTCTCTTATGTTTTTAACAATGGAATCAGCTTCTTCCTTAGAAGCTTTTATAAGCTCTTTAGCCTCTCGTTGTGCTTCATAGATAGCTTTTTCTCTAACATTTTCAAACTTATATAACTTTTCTTCATATTTATTTTTTAATTTTTCAGCTTCTGCTTTTAAACCTTCTGCCTTCCTAGCATCATTTTCTGCTTTAATGCTCTTTTGTTGAAGATTTTGTATTAACTCTTCAAACTTTAAGCTCTCTGTGGAAATATTTTCTTTAGCACTATTTATAATATACTCTGGAAGACCAAGCCTTCTTGATATTTCAAAGGCATTAGATTTACCTGGCACACCTATAAGCAAATTATAAGTTGGTCTTAAAGTTTCAACATCGAATTCTACAGAGCCATTTTCTACTCCAACAGTTTTTAAAGCATAACCTTTAAGTTCACTATAGTGGGTAGTTGCTACTATTTTTGTATTTCTATCTCTTAAATTATCCAAAATACTCATAGCAAGAGCTGCACCCTCCGTTGGGTCTGTTCCCGAACCAAGCTCATCAAAAAGTGCTAAAGTATTTTCATCTGCTTCATTAATAATATTTACTATATTAGTCATATGAGACGAGAAAGTAGATAAACTTTGTTCTATACTTTGTTCATCACCAATATCAGCAAATATATTTGAGAATACACTAACAGCTGAACCTGCTCTTGCAGGAATCATCATTCCACTCATTGCCATAAGCTCTATTAAACCTACAGTTTTTAGTGTTACAGTTTTACCTCCTGTATTAGGACCTGTAATTACTAAAGAAGTAACCTCTCTACCAAGATAAATAGTGCTTGGTACTACTACCTTTTGGTCTATTAAAGGATGCCTAGCCTCTATTAAATCTATAATTCCTTTATCATTTACCTCTGGGCATATACAATTTAATTCATTTGCATACTTAGCTTTTGCAAATATGAAATCTAACTCCCATATTATACTTCCATTATTCTCTATAACATCAATGTTACCTGCAATTTTTAAGGTAAGTTCTTTAAGAATTCTATTAATTTCTGCCTTTTCTTTATTTCTAAGCTCTCTTATTTCATTATTAAGATCCACTAATCCCATAGGCTCTATAAATAATGTAGCACCTGTACCGCTCTGGTCATGTATAAGTCCCTTAACCTGTTCTTTGTACTCAGATCTTACAGGAAGCACATATCTATCTCCTCTTACGGTATAAAGGCTTTCTTGAAGATATTTAGAGTAGGTTCTAACCATGCTGTTAACTCTATCTTTAATGGAAGAACTTTTATCTTTTAGTTTCTTTCTAATTATAAATAAAGTTTCACTAGCTTTATCTGCAATTTCATCCTCTCCAATAATAGCTCTAAAAATTTCATCTTCAATATTCTTAAAAGGAACTATACCTGCTATTATATCTTCCAAAACTCTATAAGTTGTTTCCTCGTCCTTACTCTGTACATATTCCTTAAAATTTCTAGAACTTTTAAGCATATTACCAATTCTAAGTAATTCTACTGGCATAAGTGTAGAATTTTTCTTAGCTCTTAAAAGCGCTTCCCTAACATCATATATTCCTTCAAATGGTGGTGCACTTTTTGTAGTTAATAAAATTAATGCTTCCTTAGTCTCCTCTAAATGCTCTTTGATTTCATAGAGATTGTTATATGGTTTCAGATTATCAATTAAATCTTTCCCCGCTTTTGTAACTGTATACTTTTTTAATATTTCCTTGATTTTATAATACTCAAGTACTTTAAAGGTCTTTTCATTCATTTCTTATCCCCTACTTTCTATTCAATTCCCCTCTTATAATGTCCTTTTGTAGTTTTCCCTAAATCTACATCTTCATCTTTAAATATATATTTCATCACCTTTAAAACCTGATTATAATCTTCATCTATAAAGTCAACTCTATAATTGTTAATATTATTTTTCCTTAATTCCTTAATGAATGGAACTATATTTACAGGTAATGTATTATATATATGGCTTCTACAATATTTATCTGTGGTAACTAGAAATTCTTCATTCATCCTATCTCTTAATACAAACTTATCCTTGTCACATCTGAAATTACAGTTTGAAGTAGAGCTCTTATCACCAAAGGTACTGCCAATTACACAGTATTCACTTACCATAAGTTCATACTTACCATAAACTACTACTTGCACTGGAGTTTTAATATTTTTAGCTAGAGAGAACATTTCTTTATTGTTAAGTTCTACGCTTAAAGCTGATATATCTGTAAATCTGTTATAAAAATCATAGCTTTCACTATTTAAAATATTTAACTTATAATCTCCAATTATGTTAAGCCTGTTTTTAAACACATTTATTATACCTAAATTAGCTGTAATTAACCCCTTAATTTTAGAAATATTCTTTTCTATAGCTTCAGTAACTATATTAAATTCACTTTTTATTATATTAGGAACAATCATATATAAATTTTCATAATCTACTTCTTCTAAATTTAAACCTTCACCCTTTTTAAATAAATCTACTCCTATAGCTGGAGCTATATCTGGATTTTCATCTATAAAACTTAATACACTTTTTAATTGCTCTAGAGTTTTAACGCATATTAGATACTCATCATTAAATATATCTTTAGCTTCTTCAGAATTCCTATTAAATTCTTTATAAGCCTTTTCTTCCACATGCCGTTTATCACGAATTTTAATATACTTCATTATATCTTCAATAAGCTCACGTCTTACACTATTTATAGATGATAGCCTTAAAAATCCTTCTTCAAAGGTTTCAAATTCAATGTTTTCTAGTTTAAAAGGAGTATCCCCTAACTTATTGAGATTTTTAATTATAGCTTCCTTATCCATAGGCTTATTAGCTGCAACCTCTACATTTTCTCCATAGACTTCAAATTCTTTTTCCTGATAAACCGTAGATAAATAAAATCTTTCTCCTGGAGCAAATCTAACCTTTATAGTTAATGGTAACTTTACACCATAAATATCTTCATAATTTTTTTGAAGTTTAGTTAAAAGTTCAGTATCTGAAGTTACATATACTTTATCTCCAACCTTATATTTAGTAGGCATAAGCTTCACTTTTTCGCCTTTAAAGGCTTCTTTAACCTTTTCTTTCCCCTTTAAAATATTTGTGATTGTAAATCCACTATTATCAGTTCTAACTCCATCCTGGGCTTTTATATCCTTTTGAATCTGTATGGTTAAATCTTTTTCAACAGTTCCTAAAAATACCCCTGTATTTTTAGGGCAATTATATGCCATCATGTCTCTTCCAATGTTTCCTCTAAGATATGCCTTGGAAAACCCTTCTCTATTAAATAATTGATTTAGTATGGCCTTTTTAGGTGCTATCTCAAAACATTTGTTGTGATACACACTATCTATAGCTTCTCTATAGGTAGTTACAACACCACTTACATATTCAGGCTTTTTCATTCTACCTTCTATCTTTAATGATGAAGTCCCACTTTCAATTAAACTTTTAATTTCATCTATAGTACAAGTATCCTTTGGACTTAATAAATACCCTTCTCTATTTTCTCCACTAGATTTTTTTATTATATTATAAGGTAATCTACAGGGCTGTGCACATCTTCCTCTATTTCCGCTTCTTCCTCCTATGATACTACTCATAAGACATTGTCCAGAATAACTTATACATAATGCTCCATGGACAAATATTTCTGTTTCTATATCTAAGTCCTTTGAAATATATCTTATTTCATCTAGACTTAACTCCCTTGATAAAACTATTCTTTGAAAGCCCTCATTCTTTAAAAATATTGCCCCTTCTCCATTATGTATAGTCATTTGTGTGGATGCATGAATTTCAAACTCTGGTATAGCTTCTTTTATAATTTTAAATAATCCCATATCTTGAGTTATAATAGCATCTACACCAATTTTATATAAAAACTTCCCATATTCTAAAGCTTCATCTAACTCTTCTTCCTTTATAACAGTATTAAAAGCTATATATACTTTAACATTATATAAATGACAATAATTCACTACTTCTATTAATTCTTCTTCATTAAAATTATTTGCATAGGCTCTAGCAGAAAACTTATTCCCGCCCATATATATAGCATCTGCACCACCTTGAACAGCAGCATAGATACTTTCTTTACTTCCACCTGGCGCTAATAATTCTATTTTATCCATATGTTCTCAACTCCTATCAATAAGAAATGTCTTTATTCTATATTAAAAAAGTCATACTTATTTTATTAGTACTTATTTTTTACTTCTCATGGATTATTATATCACAATTCTCTTTGTTACAAACTGTAAAAAATAATAGGAGCTAATACCTTTTTATTGGTTAGCCCCTATACATCTTAATTCATCAATTTTAAATATCCCTCATATATGCCTTCTAACATATTCTTCAAGTTATAATTATATCTTATATATTCTTTTAGTTTATTATTTTTTCTTTCTGCCCTACTTTTCTCTACTGCTAATTTTATACTATTATGATTATAAGGATCACAATATATTGCCATATCCTTAAAATATTCCTTTGAAGCCCCTTCCTCCGTAACCACTATGTTACATCCATAAGCTGCTGCCTTAAGGGATGATAAACTTGTAACTTCTGAAAAACTAGCTAATACGTGAGCACTAGAAAAGGTGTATGCATTATACAAATCATAGTCATTCATAAATCCTAAATAATGTGTAGTCGGATAAGCTAAGCATTCTTTTAAGTAACGCTCCTCTGATGCCGTTCCAACTAGAACTAAGTCTACTCCTATTTCATTACATATCTTACTTAATTCTAATTGGTTTTTCACTTCACAAATTCTTCCTACACACAATATATAATTATCTAAATTATATCTCTCCTTAAAATTATATAACGGAACCTCATCATAATTTATATCTACTCCATTATAAACAACTTTAATATCTCCCTTTGTAGTGAAATCCTTGGTTATTAAAGACTTTTCGTATATACTATTGCAAAATATGATTTTACTCTTCTTCAAAATTAATTCCTTATAAGCTTTGCAATTATTCCATAGATTTTTTCGTTCCATATTATTACTATATTCGAAAAACTTCTCCATATTAAAATACATCGGTGATACTACTATACTACATTTACTATTACTAGCCAATTTAAAATGTTTATAAGCATCAAATATATTTTTAATATCAAATAGATGTACTATATCATAATCATCATAATTAGCCTCCTCATTGGCTCCACATATATCTACATTAACCCCTTTCTCTTTTAAAAAAGTGTATATTTTAAATATTATAGTAGTATCTCCTGAACTTAAATTTATATAATTACTTCTAGCACATAGCAAAACTTTCATGTATAATCCCCCTAAGAATTATGGTTTTACCTAATACCTATGCCCATAAAATTTTAATTATCACAATATTAAAGAATAAAATTATATTTAATTCATAAATATAGCTAATTATCCTAAAATAAAAAATAGGCGATAATATATAAATATAATATTATCACCTAAACTTTTACTTTTTTCTTACATTAACTTGTCCATTTTTCATAAGCTGAAGGTTTTTATCTTCAATCTCATGACTAAGTTGCTCTAGCTGTCTTACTCTAGCTATTTGGTCATATCTTAAATTATTATTTTCAGATAGAAGCTTTTTATTAAAGGTCATTTGTTTTTTATTATCCTTTTTTAACTCTTGAACAACTTGATCCATAAGTTCTAATTGCTCTTTAAGATATGTAACCTCATCCTTTAGCTTTCCTATCTCTTCATCTTTATCCGAAGTGTTAACTTTTCTTAAGTCTTCATTTTCTTTTTTTGCAGCCTGTAAATCTCTTTTTAGTCCTTCTACTTCGGAAATAAGATTTTTTTGTTCCTTTGCAATCATTTTATAATTTTCATTTGCCCTTTCGCAGGCCTCTTTATTTTTAAAAACCTCATCTCCTAAATTAATTGCTGCAAGAATAGTAGCATCAGGACGACTTATTTTAGAATTCTTAAACATTAGACTATTTATTTTATTATCTACATATTGAGCAACCATTTGTAGATACTCATCATTTTCTTCTCCTCTAAGGTTATATTCCATTCCATTTATCTTAACTGTTATAATGCTCACATAAACACCCTCTTAATTATAAATTTACATCTGCATAAACTTATAATCATTTTAACATATATTAGCTATTTATTAAATAAGGTATTTAATAAATATTCCAAATACTTGTCAACAATATGTTTCATAAAACTTAATTAAATATAAATATAATATATTATGGTACATATTTTATAATTATATTGTAAAAATTTACCATATTATCAAGCCACAGTTTTTATAAAAATTATTCTTTTCTAACTACCAAAGTATTGCAAATAAAAAATGTTACACAACTATTTCTTTATATTAGTTATGTAACATTCTTCTTATTTACCCTCTATAATCATTCCATCAGTAATAGTAATAATTCTATCTGCCATTTGTGCTATACTACCATCGTGAGTAATCATGATTAGTGTTTGATTATACTTTTCTATGGTTGATTTTAGTAGTTGCAATACTTCTTTACTATTTTTACTGTCTAAATTTCCTGTAGGTTCATCTGCAAATATTATGGACGGTTTATTAGCTAGTGCTCTAGCAATGGATACCCTTTGCTGCTGCCCTCCAGATAGTTCACCTGGAAGATGTTTTCTTCTTTCTTTTATATCAAGAACATCCATAATTTCATCAATATACCCTTCATCTACCTTTTTACCATCCATTAATACTGGAAGTTTTATATTTTCCTCTGCTGAAAGTATAGGAATTAAATTAAAAGCTTGAAATATAAATCCTACGTTCTGTCTTCTATATCTAGATAACTCATTTTCACTTAACTCATAAATATCTTGTTCATTAATAAATACCTTTCCTGCTGAAGGCTTATCTAATCCTGCAAGAAGATGTAGTAATGTACTTTTTCCAGAGCCACTAGGTCCTACTATGGCTACAAATTCTCCTTCTTTAATCTCTAAATCCGTAGGTTTTAACGCCTTTACTGCAGTTTCATTCATTCCATAGGTTTTAGCTAGACCACTGGTTATTAACATACTCATATTAATTCCTCCATTACTCTTCTACTCTACATCCCTAATACTCTCAACAATACTTGATTTAAATAATATTTTTGACGGTAATATAGATGATAGTAGTGTGATTATGATTGTAATTATTATAATTATAGTCATTTGGCCTATTGGTATATGCCAGCTTATAATCTGACCTAGCCAAAGCTCTGAATTTTTAGTTATAATTGCTGAAATTCCCAAAGTTAGCAGTACTGAAATTGCATAAGATACTATTCCATAAATGGCCCCTTCCCACATTATGATCTTCTTCACCTGCTTTCCACTAAGGCCCATAGCTCTTAGGAATCCAAACTCTTTCTTCCTCATAATTGCGCTCATATTCATGATATTAATAAGATTTATTATGCTTACTATGGCTACAACAATAACTATACTGTACATGGCAAATATAATTTGAGCATTATTTACCTTTACTTTTTCTAGTTCTTCTCTGTAAGATAATAATGTAGCTCCCTTATCACCATCTACAACTGCTCTTAACTCTTCTTCAACTTCTTCATAGTCATATCCCTCCTTAACATTCCCTTCCCAATATTGATATTTAGTCATTTCCATATGTTTCTTCATGGCAGAGTCAGGTAGAATTATTGCTGATGAGTGTACTGTTGTGCTTGGAGTACCTAAAGGTAATCCTTTTATTGCTTCTTCACTAACTATAGCTCCAACTTTAAACTCTGGATAAGTTCCACCTAAAAATTCTCCATTATCATTTAACTTAGTAAATGAAGGTTGTACAACATCTCCCACAGATAAATTAGTGTAGTTCAATCCATCTATATTTTGTACAAGAATTAATATATCTTCATTTTTCATCTTGTCTATATCTATCTCACCAGCAATGACATTTTTCTTTAAAGCTTCTAACTCCTCATCACTACGTCCTAAAATTGTAACTTCTATTAAATATCTATCCCTAGATATACACTGTGATATATACTGTACAGACTTTCCTAATTCTTCATAGGTTCTTAATCCTTCTTCTGTATAATTTTCTTTTTCAATATCCATAGTTGTGCCTCTTCTCTTAAGCTTTAAGGTTACATCCAATCCTTCCACAGAAGAAACCTTTTCTAGCGATAATCCACTTTTAGAATCAACTTTAAAATCTACCTTGAAGCTATCTTTAAAGATTGCCACAGGATTTGTAGAACCTACCACATAATTTACTGTCATAAACATGGTTATAGTTATAATTAAAGATAAACATGTAGATAAAAATCTTTTTTTATTTCTAATTATATTTATAAACGCCAAATTGATTTCAAAAGATACCTTTTTTAAAATAGATTTATCTAAGCTTCCTCTCATATTACTACCCTTTAAACTAGTATTTGCTCCTCCAGTTATAGCCTCTGTGGGTGATATAACCGAAGCTTTTCTAGCTGGAAAATAAGTTCCTATAAATGCAGTTAAAAGTCCCACTACAATTGCTACTAAGATAATTTTAGTATCCATTGTTCTCACTGTACCTAAATTCTCTATTCCAGTGACTATTTTTATAATATACCTAGTTATCCAGTTTCCTAATAAAATTCCTATAGGAATAAATACAATTGTTATAAGCATACCCTCAATTAAAATCATGGCTTTTATTTTCCATGGAGGACATCCCATTGCCCTAAGCATACCAAATTCTTTAGTTCTCTCTGATACACTAACATTAAATATGTTATAAACTATTACACTAGAAATTACTATTAATATTAATGAAACAAAAAACATTATATTATCATATTTTTCATATTCACTTTTTAATTGTAACTTAGGTTCGTTAGCAAAAAATCCTCCGGTAGAATATCTTGATTCAGTTAACTTTTTTACAGCATCCTCAACAGAGTAAGATGGCTTTATCATTATATATCCGTCAGCTTCTACACTTTGCATAGTAAGCTTTTTCTCTTTTAATATCTTTTCTCCAAATTCAGGTGTAATATATGCATTCCCTTCCTTTGGATAGAACCAGTTTCTATAGGTAAAATCATAAGTCCCTGTAAGTACGAACTCTGTTTCACCCTTCTCATAATAAAATTCTGTACCTCTGCCTCTGTGAACTATGGTATAAGGAATGGTTATCTTATCTCCTATTTCATACTTTTTAGGAAACAAATCTAAAATCCACTTTTCTATAGCTATTTCATTATCCTTTTCTGGATATCTACCTTCTATCAATTCTAGATTTAATATATCTGTAGCATTTTCTTTAAATGCCGAAATTTGAAGACTATTATCTGTATTCGGCACATCATATCTGCCAATTGGCCAAACCGTAGTAACTTCTTTTACAACCTCTTCTTTTGCAACTCTATCAAAATCCACATAACCTAAAGTTCCTAAATAGATATCATGTATTCCTCCTGAATCATCCTTCATCTTCTGATATAGCGATTCCTTTAAAGCTTCTGATATAGTGCCTAATGATACTATTAGTGCCATAGATACTATAATACCTAAAGCTACAAAGATAATTCTTTTTTTCCCCTTTTTAATATATCGTGGAATAATCCCCCAAAAACTTTTCATCTTTTCCCCACCTTAACTTTCCCTTATTAGCTGATATAACTATATTTTCATATGTAAAATATTATAATGTTAATCTATATATATCCATAATTGTACATTAATGAGTATACAAATTCAATGTTATAGGTACTTTTTTGTAGAATTATAACTTATTTTTATAACCTATGTCATACCCCTTTATAAGTCTCACAAAACCCTTCACTCTAATCAAATAGGATAACCCTATATAAAATTTCCCATAAAAAAATAAGTAGATGTAAATTTACACCTACTTATTTTAATTAATAATTATCTTAATTCTGCACCTAGCTTATGCTCTAAGCTTCTTAAAATCTTATCATGGACCTTATTTACTTCAGTATCAGTTAAAGTTTTATCTGCATGTCTATAGGTTATAGCATAGGCTATACTCTTCTTACCTTCTGGAATTTGGCTTCCTTTATAAACATCAAATAGTTTAGCACTTTCTAAGATGCCGCCACCTTGCTTTTTAATAGTGTCTTCTATCTCTTGTACTAGAACTCTATCATCTACTAAAACTGCAATATCTCTTGTTACTGCTGGAAATTTAGGAAGTGCTTTATGTTTTTTGTCTATCTTAGCACATTCCATTAACATATCTAAATTTAATTCAGCAACAAAACATCTTGTATCTATACCATAATTTTCACTTACATCTGGATGAATTTCACCTAAAACTCCAGAAATTTTATTTCTAAGTTTTAATGCAGCAGTTTTTCCTGGATGGAAGCTAGGGTTCTCACTTTCTCTAATAAAAATTCCATTATCTATTCCTAAAGCATTTAGTACATTTTCTACCACACCTTTAAGTTCTAAATAATCTCCCGCTCCATACATTCCTAAGGTTAAAATATTTCTTTCTTCTGGCAACTTCTCTTCATCAGTATTTTTTATATATACTTTACCTATTTCAAAAAGCATTGCACTTTCATTACTCTTTACATAGTTTCTAGCTAAAGATTCCATCATTGATGCAAGAGTAGTAGTTCTCATAACCTTGAAATCTTCTCCTAGAGGATTTCTAATTTCAACTACATTTCTAAGTTCACTATCTTGTGGAATTAAAAGTTTATCAAAAATTTTATTGCTTACAAAGGAATAACTTATAGATTGATTTATTCCACTGGCTACTAAAGCTTCTATTATTTTATCTTCTAGCTTATGCTTATCTGATTTTCCAGACTTTATAGCCTCACAATGAGGAAGGGTAGATTCAAAATTATTATATCCATGAATTCTAGCAATTTCCTCTGCTATATCCTCTTTTATATTTAGATCACTTCTAAATGTTGGACAATTAACAACTAAAACATCACCTTTAATTTCAGTATTTAAATCTAATCCATCTAAATATCTTTTCATATCTTCTTTTGATATATTACTACCTAAGAATCTATTAACCCAGTTACTATCTACTTCTAAGGTATGAGGTTCTATAACTTCATTATATATATCTATAACCCCAGTCATAACCTTACCTGCACCTAATTCTTCCACTAGGGCACATACTCTATCAATAGCTAACTTACATAGGTTTGGATCTAAATCCTTCTCAAATTTAGTTGAAGCTTCTGTTCTAAGTCCTAACTTTTTAGATGTATTTCTTATATTAAGACCATTAAAATTTGCACTTTCTAGGACTATCATAGAAGTATCTTCTTTAACCTCTGAGTTTAATCCTCCCATAACTCCTGCAAGTCCTATAGTTTTATCCCCATCCTTTATACAAAGCATAGAGCTATCTATAGTTCTTTCCTCTTCGTCTAAAGTAACAAATTTTTCTCCATCTTTTCCAGTATCAACTACTATAGTATTAGATACTATATCTCTAGCATCAAAGGCATGTAATGGTTGACCTAACTCTAACATAACAAAGTTTGTTATATCTACAATATTATTAATAGGTCTTACATCAGCTTCTAATAATCTCTCTTGCATCCACTGTGGTGATGGTTCTATCTTTATATTGCTAATTCCTTTAGCCATATATCTTCTACATAGTGGACTCTTAATTTCTACTTTATAACTATCAGTTATATTAGTTTTATCTTCTTCACTATATTTAAGATTTGGCATTTTATAAGTTAACCCTAGAGTCGCTGCTGTTTCTCTTGCCATTCCAATTATACTAAAGCAATCTGCTCTATTAGAAGTTATTTCAAAGTCAATAATAGCACTTTCAAGAGGTATTACAGACTTGATATCTACTCCAATAGATGTATCTTTAGGTAATATCATAAGTCCATGTACTGGCTCATCTCCAGCAATTCCAAGCTCTTCTTCTGAGCAGAACATACCGTTTGATACTACTCCTCTTAATTTACCTTTTTTTATTTTAAGTCCGCCATGCAGCGTTGCTCCGTGTAGTGCTACTGGAATAATATCCTGCTCCTTCATATTTGTAGCAGCAGTTACTATTTGTATTTCTTCCTCTTTGTTAATATCCACTGCACATACAACTAGTTTTTCTGCATCTGGATGTCTTTCTATCTTTGTTATCTTTCCTGTAACTACATTAGAAATTTCATCTCCTGTAAGTATAACCTCTTCAACATGAGACCCTGAAAGATTTAATGCATCTGCAAGTTCTACAGGGGAAACATTTATATCAACATAGTCTTTTAACCATTTAACTGGATACTTCATAATCTTCCTCCTTATATATTAAAACTGATTTAAAAATCTCATATCACTTTCATATAATAATCTAATATCTTCAATACCGTATTTTAACATTACAATTCTATCTAATCCAAATCCGAAAGCAAAACCGCTATATTTTTCTGGATCAATTCCGCAATTTCTAAGTACTTGTGGATGCACCATACCACAGCCTACAATTTCTATCCATCCACTACCTTTACAAACTTTACATCCCTTACCTCCGCATACAAAGCAAGTTGCATCCATCTCTGCTGATGGTTCTGTAAATGGGAAGTGGTGCGGTCTAAATTTAACTTTCATGTCATCTCCAAACATCTTTTGGATAAACATTTCTAGTGTTCCCTTTAAGTCTCCAAAGGTAATATTTTCTGCCACTACTAATCCCTCAATTTGATAGAATATTGGTGAGTGAGTTGCATCTACAGCATCTGAACGATATACCTTTCCTGGTGCAATCATCTTTATTGGTGGCTTTTGATTTTCCATAGTTCTTATCTGGATTGGAGATGTCTGAGTTCTTAATACTATATTATCATTTATGTAGAAAGTATCTTGTTCTCCTCTCGCTGGATGATCCTTGGGTATATTTAAAGCTTCAAAATTGTAATGATCAAACTCTACTTCTGGTCCTTCTTCTATAGAAAAACCCATAGATAAAAATATATCATTTACTTGATCAAGAGTTAAACTTAATGGATGTTTTTTCCCCATAGTTTGTTTCTTTCCTGGCATAGAAATGTCTATTACTTCACTATTTAATTTTTCAGTCTTTTCTGCACTTCTAATAGCTACTACCTTTGTATCAATGGCACTTTCTATTTCTTCTCTTACTTCATTAGCAATTTTACCTACCACCGGTCTTTCTTCTGCTGATAGTTTTCCCATACCTCTTAAGATTGCAGTAAGCTCTCCTTTTTTCCCTAGATACTTTACTCTAATATTTTCAAGTTCAGCTTTATCTGTTACTTGACTTAGTTGTTCTAGGGCAATTTTTTTAATTTGTTCTAATTGTTCTTTCATATTCTAAGCTCCTTTCTAAAATTCATGAATTCATTTAAAATTATGGATTAAAACTTTCTTTGAAAAAAAATTTTCACTTCATAATTAATGAAATTTCTACTTAATTCAAGTATAAATAATAGTTTCTGAAATTAAGTTTTTGCTTTATAGACATAAAAAAACCGTCCCTAAAAAGGGACGGAAAATCCGCGGTACCACCCTAATTGAGTTTTATTAAAACTCCTCTTAGTAAATCTATCGACCATAGCCGCTAATTACTACTACTACTTCATAATTAGTACTCAGAAGTGAACTTCGATATAATCCTATAAGAACAGCTTTCAGTCTTTGGCTCTTCATCCCTTATATAAATATATATATCTACTCTCTTCGTCATTGTATAAATATTTTATTTTACTAAACCAGTTTGGATACTATTTTACTTAAATAACATTTAAATCCTAACTTGATAGAAACATTATACATATAATATATAAAAATTTCAAGTATTAATACTTTTTATTTAACTTTTGTCTTACACCTTCATATATCATAATAGATGCAGCTATAGCAACATTTAAGGATTCTGTATTTCCTAGCATAGGAATTTTAACCTTAAAGGTAGCTAAATTCATAACTTCATCACTAATGCCATTACCTTCATTACCTACAGCTATTATTGCATTATCTACTAGATTAACTTCATAAAAGTTTTTTTCTGTGTCAAGGGAACTGCATACTAAATTATACCCTTCACTAATTAATCTTTTTGTGAAAACTAGATTTTCATCATGGATTATAGGAATATTAAATATGGAACCCATAGTAGCTCTTAAGGTTTTTTCATTGTATAAGTCTACTGTATCTTTACTTAAAATAACTCCCCTACAACCAGCACTATGAGCTGTTCTTATTATAGTTCCTAAATTGCCTGGATCTTGTATCTTGTCAGCTAAAATATACAGTCCTTCTTCTTTATTAAAATTTTCCTCTTTCATTTGAAGTACAGCTAAAACTCCTTGAGAATTTTCTGTACCTGAAATATTTTTAAATAGACTGTCATTTATAATAAATAATTTTTCTTCATATTTATTAATATAAAAAGAAAATTTTTCTTTAAATTTATCAACTGAGCTTTCCTTTATAAAAAGTTTATCTATAATAAAATCTGATTTAAAACCTTCTTCTAGAAATCTAAATCCTTCTACAATAAACTTCTTATTTTCAACTCTATATTTTTTTTCTTTTAATTTTTTAATTTCTTTTAATGTATTATTATCCTTACTTTTTATAACCTGCACTTATAAATCTCCTTATCTAACTAAACTTTCAATTCCGTTTAGCTCAGCAGTTCCTCCTATGGCTACTATTATATCGCCTTCCTGTATAACCTCATCTGCAGATGGAGATACCTCTATGTTATCATCTCTTTTAATAGCTACCACATTTACACTGTACCTCACTCTTAAATCTAGCTCTTTTAGAGAGTGACCTTCCCATTCCTTTGGGGTAACAATTTCTGCAATGCTAAAGTCTGGTGATAACTCTATATAATCAAGTATGTTAGAAGAACAAAGGTTATGAGCAACTCTAATTCCCATATCTCTCTCTGGGAATATAACTCTATTGGCACCTATTTTATATAAAACTTTTGCATGCAATGCATTATTAGCCTTAGTTATAATATGCTTAACATTCATTTCTTTAACTAAAAGAGTAGATAGAATATTAGCTTGAATATCAGAACCAATACTAATTATAGCCACATCAAAATTACCAATTCCAAGAGCTCTTAGGCTAACCTCATCATTTGCATCTACTTGAACAGCATGAGTAACTCTTTCTGCAATGTTTTGAACAGCTTCTTCATCTATATCTACAGCTAATACATCATTACCAAGTGCATATAAAGTCTCTGCTACTGAAGTTCCAAATCTACCTAAACCAATAACTATAAATTGTTTTTTACTCATTAATATATCCCCCTTTATCCAACTAAGATTTTATCTTCTGGATACTTAATAGAATTTCCTCTTTTACTTTTTCTTATAGAAATTGCTACAACTAATGTAAGTGGCCCAACTCTACCCGCATACATAGTTAGTGCTACTATAGCCTTGCCTATAGCAGTAAGCTCTTGAGTTAATCCTAATGTTAACCCAACAGTTCCAAAGGCTGAAGTAGCTTCAAATAAATAATGTTCAAAGGGAGCACCTGATGCTCTTTCTGTAATAGATAATAATATGGTTGTAGTAAACACTAACGCCAGTGCTATTACTACTACTGCTAAAGCCTTATATACAGTTTCTTTATTTATTTTTCTTTTAAATAACTCTGTATCTTCTCTTCCATTTATAACTGATAGTATTGTCATAAAAAGCACGCCCGCGGTAGAAGTTTTTATTCCCCCAGCCGTTGATCCTGGTGAACCACCAATAAACATCAACATTATGGATAAAAATGTAGATGCCATAGTCATCTTTGTCAAATCTATAGAATTAAATCCTGCTGTTCTTGGTGAAACCGATGCAAAGAATGCTGACAGCACTTTTTCTTTAATCCCCATAGGTTTTAAAGTATCTGGATTAGAAAGTTCAAATACAAGAAACATTATAAATCCAAACAAAATCAATCCTGCACTCACAGCTATTACTAGTTTAGTCTGAAGTGTTAATCTTTTAGTACGTCTATAATTAAATATATCATTCCATGCATAGAAACCTAGTCCACCAATTACTATTAAAGAAGATATAGTAAGTATTATCAAAGCATTATCACTATAGGCAGTTAAGCTACCGTAATTTCCCATAAGATCAAATCCAGCATTACAAAATGCAGAAACTGCATGAAATATACTATAATATATACCTTTAATAATTCCAAACTCAGGTATAAATTCAAAGGAAAGCAGTAAAGCTCCTATAAATTCTATTGAAAAAGTAAATACTAATATATATCTAGCTAATTTTACTATTCCTTGAAGAGATGTTGAATTTAATGATTCCCTTATAATTAATCTTTCTTTTAAAGTTATTTTTTTACCAATAATTAATGATAAAAGTGTAGCAAAAGACATAAATCCAAGACCACCAATTTGTATCAAAATAAGTATTACTGTTTTTCCAAAATAACTCCAATAAGTACCAGTATCTACAGTAACTAATCCTGTCACACAAACTGCAGAAGTTGATGTGAAAATACAATCTATAAATGGAGTTCCTACACCTTTTATAGTAGCAATAGGTAAGCTTAATAATAGGGCACCTGTAAATATTATAGTTGCAAATCCCATAGCTATTATTTGAACGGGAGTAAAATTTTTACGTCTTAGAATATCCCTTAATCTTAACTGCATAGATAACACCTCAAACTTTTTAAAAAATTTATCACGATTATATATTTATATATAGTTTCCCCATTTCCTTATTAAAATATATATAGTATAAAAATGTAGCCATGGCTACATTTCTATACTATATATATCCCTTTATTTATTATCTTTATTTCTTATATAAAAATAACAAATAATTATGTACATTAAAATTTAGTCTAACAAAATCCAGAGACATGACATAGTCATCCTCTGGCTTTTATTTTTTATATTTAATTAATCTTATAGATGCTTCTTAGCAACTTCTACTAATTCAGCAAATGCTTTTGGATCGTTGATTGCTATTTCAGAAAGCATTTTTCTGTTTATTTCAATTCCAGCAAGCTTCATTCCATTCATGAATTTTGAATAAGAAAGATCATTCATTCTAGCAGCTGCATTTATTCTAGCTATCCATAGTTTTCTGAAATCTCTTTTCTTTAATTTTCTTCCAACATAAGCATTTCTTAATGCTCTTATTACTGATTCATTAGCTGTTTTAAATAACTTGCTTTTTCCACCGTAGTATCCTTTTGCAAGTTTTAATACTTTTTTATGTTTTTTACGACTATTTATCGCTCTTTTTACTCTTGCCATTATATTTACCTCCTAGATAACTTCCTACTATAAGTATGGTAGTAATTTCTTCATTATTTTTTCTTGAGTAGTTGAAACATATCCTGTTTTTCTAAGATTTCTCTTAGTCTTTCTGCTCTTCTTAGTTAATATATGGCGTCTAAAAGCTTTAGATCTTTTTAACTTACCTGTTCCTGTCTTTTTAAATCTCTTTGCTGCACCTCTATGTGTTTTCATTTTTGGCATTGTAAAGTCCTCCTCTCGGTTATGCTCTTTTTGGAGCTAATATCATTATCATATTTCTTCCTTCTTGTCTAGCTGGCTTTTCAATAACATAAACATCGCCTAATTTTTTTACAAAAAGGTTTAATATCTTGTGTCCTACTTGTGAGTTTTCAATTTCTCTTCCTCTAAATCTCACAGTAACTTTAACTTTGTCTTCATCTAATAAGAACTTTCTAGCATTATTAGCTTTTATCTCAATATCGTGCTCTTCTATGCTAGCACTTAGTCTAATCTCTTTAAGAGTAGTGATTTTTTGTTTCTTTTTAGCTTCTTTTTCCTTCTTTTGTTGCTCATAAACAAACTTACCAAAATCCATGATTTTGCATACCATAGGTTTTGCATTTGGAGATACTACAACTAAATCTAATTCCTTTTGTAATGCAATTTCTAATGCTTCTTTTGTAGAAATTACTCCTAGTGCTTCCCCGTCTGAGTTAATAACTCTAACTTCTTTGTCTCTTATCTCTTCATTCATCATGAAATCTTTATTTTTACTGATAACATTCACCTCCGGCTTTTAAACCACATATTTTTATCTTATATAAAATAAAAAGGACAGCAAACGCCGTCCTGTTATTACAATTATTGTAAACCAAATTTTACCTTACTAGCAGCACTGTAAGGTGAGAAACGGCAGTTTCTACTTGTTAATTAGTTATTTACTTTTTCACTAACACAGTTAATCTTACTACACCTTTATATTATTGTCAATAGGCATTTCTATAATTTCTTTAAACATTAAACATTCATTACAACCACTACAATGATAAATTCTATTTTCAAAAACCTTCTCTAGAGTATTAATTAGCTCCTTATTTTTACATCTATTAGCAGAATGTATTACTATTTTTTTTGGGCACATAGTTATTAGTCCACTTATAACTAAATCATCTTGACTAACGTCTACTATATTTTTATTTTCGCAAATCTCATTCAAAAGGGTTTCCATAATATTATTTCCAAATTCATCTCTGAGTATATATGAATCTCCTCTTTTTCCAATATACAAATCTACCTTTTCAGCCTTACTTTCTTGTATCTCAACAAAATACTTTAAAAGACTAATAAATTCATTATACTCCTTTTCTATCATATAACTTTCTACCACTTTTTCTATTATCGCATATATCTGTGGCATTAATTCCTTGGATCTAAAGTCCATAAACCCTTTAATATTTAATACGTTACCTTCTTCTATACAATTAATAATTCTATCTAAAATACTATTTTTCTTATTCATATAATATATCACAGTATCATCTATAGGTACTTCTTCTTTTAAAATTTTATATATATCCTTTTTTACAATACTTATATCGTTATAGTTAAGAAAATTATATGTTTCATTCAGATGTTTATTAACCCTTTTTTCTAAAAATTCATTAATAATTACACCATATAAAATATTAGCTGTATAATAGTTAAATAATTTCTTAACTTCATCCTCAGTGTAATCACCATCTTCCCAATATATATGTATACATTCATCTAATTCATCATTTTCAATTTTCAAATTTATACTTTTCTTTTTTTCTCTTAAATACTCACTCATACTCTTAACTTGATTTAATACATAATCCTTATAACTATTATTTACAATGGTCAACAGTAGCATTCAATCACCCCACTTCATGTTAAGAATTTTATAGATACAGAACTTTACTTTAATATATTATGTATATTATGTGTTTTTATTTTTTACTATATACAATTTATTAAATCCAATTTATTCTACAAATAATATAACATATATGATATATTATTTTTAAGTTAGTAACAACTAACCTTAAGGTGGTGACATTTTTGAAATATGCTTTTGTAGACTTTAGAATTTCTTTTGAGGAATTATTTGCTTTAGAAAATTTAAATTGTAAAGTTATCCTTTGCGAATCTTGCAATTCATTATATCCAGCTATATGTGGTCATCCTGATATTCTTATGCATTTCATAGACAATAATAATATTATAATTCATAAAGATGCTTCTTCTATCTTTGAAGAAACTCTAAAATCTCTAAATCTAACAGTATTAAGAAGTACTAGTACTTTAACTGATAAATATCCTAATGATATTATTCTTAATGCTGTAAACACGCCTGATTTTTTTATGCATAATATAAGGTATACTGATAAAACTTTATTAGAAAATATTCATCATAAGACTTTAATAAATGTTAATCAAGGTTATACTAAATGCTCTACTGTAGTATTATCTAATAAAGCCTTCATAACTTCTGATATATGTATTTACAAAGAATTAAATAACTATGGATATGATGTACTCTTAATTCCACCAGGTGACATTCTTTTACCTCATTTGAATTATGGCTTTATTGGAGGAACTTGTGGTATGATAGATTCTAAAACTATAGTTTTTTATGGAGACCTAGATTTATATCCTCACGGGAATTTAATAAAAAGATTTTTAGATAAACATGGCATAACCCCTATTTCTTTAGCCAACTCTCAATTAATTGATAGAGGTAGTATATACTTTTTGGATATTCAGTAACTCATCTATACAAAATACTACAATATGAATTTTTAATACTTAATTTTAATGCCTCTCTCTAAGAAGCACATTTATATAATGCACAAAAAAAATAAAAAAGCAAGTAAATAAATTACTTGCTTTTTTTGGAGGCGCCACCCAGATTTGAACTGGGGATAAAGGCTTTGCAGGCCTCTGCCTTACCACTTGGCTATAGCGCCATATTGGAGCGGAAGACGAGATTCGAACTCGCGACGTTCACCTTGGCAAGGTGACGCTCTACCACTGAGCCACTCCCGCGTAATAATGGTGGCTCGAGCAGGAATCGAACCAGCGACACGAGGATTTTCAGTCCTCTGCTCTACCGACTGAGCTATCGAGCCAGACACAAATTTTAGAATTTATTGGCGACCCAGAAGGGACTCGAACCCTCGACCTCCGGCGTGACAGGCCGGCACTCTAACCAACTGAGCCACTGGGCCATATGGTGGTCGCAACAGGGATCGAACCTGTGACCCCCTGCTTGTAAGGCAGGTGCTCTCCCAGCTGAGCTATGCGACCAAAATTTAAATTTGTGACACCATTATCAAAAATAATCTTTGCTAAGCTTAAAAATCAATAAATCTTCCAAGTCTTAACAAAGACTATTATATTAAATTTTTAGTTTATTGTCAATATGGTTTTTAGAATTTATTATAGAAATTAGTTAATAGCTTCTAATATTTTTTTAATATCTTCTGGTTTAAAATCATATGTTTTATTACAGAAATGGCACAATATTTCTTCTGTCTTGCCATCATCATATATCTCTTGTAAATCATCTTTCCCAATACTAATTAGCACTCTTTCAACTCTTTCTCTTGAACAGTCGCATTTATACGCTGGTACTAAAGCATCATATATTTTCAAATCCATATCTTCAAATATAAATTCTAATATTTCTTCTATAGTCATTCCTTTCTCTATCATAGCCGTTACTGATGGAACTTCTTCCAATCTATAAGTTATAATATCTGCTAAGAATTCTGATGCACCTGGCATCATTTGTATAATAAATCCACCAGCAGCCTTTATAGATAAATCTGTATCTACCAATACTCCTAAAGCAACAGCAGATGGTGTTTGCTCAGATACCGTAAAGTAATACGCTATATCATCGCCCACTTCTCCTGTATATATAGGCACTTGACCTACATAAGGTTCTTTAAGCCCCATATCCTTAATTACTTTTAGATATCCATTTTTACCTATAGCACCACCAACTTCTAATTTACCTTTTTCATTTAAAGGTAAATCCACTTTTGGGTTTCCTATATATCCTTTAACACTTCCATCATGATGGGCAGTAACAGTAACACCTTTTGCTTCTCCACCACCATCTATTTGAATAGTTAAACTATCAGTATCATTTTTTAGCATAGCACCCATTAAAACCCCACCAGTTAACATTCTCCCCACTGCTGCTGAAGCTGTTGGCATACATTCATGAGTTTTAGTTGCTTCATTCACTAATTCAGTAGTAGTAGCTGCAATTATTCTTACTTGGCCATCCTTTGCAGTGGCTCTAATTAATTTATCTTTCATTACTCTAACATCCTTTCTTACTCAAAACATAGGTTATTCTTTCTGTATTCTCGCCTATGACAACTTCTTCATAGCAATTAAGTTTTTTTTCTATGACAAGGTTTGCTTCTTTTATAAACTTTTCTATTTTACTCTCGCTATAGGCTTTCTCTCTGTGATGTTCATCAAATCTATGATACACTTGTCCTTCTTTAACAAAAAAGGTTAAGTACATATCAACAATATCCTCTTGTAATTGATTTTCCCAAATATATACCACATCTTCTCTGTCATAGTTAAAGCTATTATTTCCTAATATATTTTTTATTTTGTACTCTGTATTAATGTCAAAAATAAAAATACCATCATCCTTTAAGTGTTTATTGACTGACATAAAATATAATTGAAGTTTTTTATCTTCAATTATATAATTAGTAGAATCCAATCCACAAGTTATCAAATCAAACTGCTTTTTAAGATTAAAGGTACATATATCTTGGCACATAACCTTAGCTTTAATTCCCTCTGCCTTTAATTTTTCATCAGCAATAGATAACATATACTCTGATAAATCTATAGCCGTTGTAAATATAAAGTTTTTCCCAATTAACTTGGTAAAATTCCCTGTACCACAAGCTAAATCTAAATACTCTCTTCTTCCAACATTATATTCCTTGCAAATCTCAATAATTTTATCTGCCCAACCTCTATAATTGATATCTTCATTAATAAGTTCATCGTATATATCAGCAAAATCATTATAACAGTCCATAGGTTCACCATCTTTTCTATATAATCACCTATTTATTTTACATTACTTTTTTTATTTTGTCTAAGAATTCTTCCATGACTATGTAACAAATTTCATATCTATATGTTTATTCATGTACTAAGCTATAATTATATCTCTTCATTAAATTAATATAATTCATCTTAATTATTTTAACAAAGTCTTAGTTAAACTTGATTATTATTATATATTATATAAACCTAAAAAAACTCATCATTCTTAGGAATATTTAAACCCTTCTTCTTTTTGGTCATCATACCTCCAATTCTCCCCGTTTCTTCTGCAGTTAAACTGCTCCATCCAAATTCATTTACTTTATCAGCCAAACCTAATTCTTCTACTATATCATATTTTATTTGCTCTCTTAAAGCCTCCTGTGGCGTTAATTCTTTATTAGCTTTCAATTTAGATTTTATAACTTTTTTTATAGGAGTCTTACCCACAAGCTTCCACCTCCGCATTATTAAAATATAGTTTTAATGTAATAACTATATTTTCTACCATAGACTTTTTTTTATTCATATCCTTTATAAAATCTATAGTTTTTCTTACTCCCATCAATAAGTAGTTTTAAATTTACACTAACTAATAAAATACTCCTTAAAGTATTTCTAAATACTTTAAGGAGTATCAAACATTATAATACTATTTTATATTATTTTCTACCTGAAGTGTAAGTGTATTTTAAATCAACTGTTCCAAATAATGGAGCACTGTAACTCTTAACATACTTTCTTACATATGTGTTTTTAAATCTCCAAGATTCTGGACTTATAACAGCATCTTCATATAATAAAATTCTTTCTGCTTGTTTAAACAATTCTGTTCTTTCTGCTGGATCTACAGTTTTTGCTGCATCAGCTATAAGCTTATCGTATTTAGGATTTGACCATCCTGTCATTACAACGTTAGCTCCAGTTACCCAGAAATCAAGGAATGTGTTAGGATCATTGTAGTCACCGCCCCATGCCATAGCTGCTACTTGATAATCAAAGTTATCAGTTCTTTCTTGGAACTGCGCCCACTCAACATAATCAACTTTTACTTTTACACCAAGTTTATCTTCATAAACACGTTGTTGGAATTCAGCCCATACCTTATTTTCAGCTGAAGTACCTGATTCTAAGTAGTTAATAGTTATTTTAGATGGATCATCTCCAAGTCCTAATTCTTTCATTCCTTCAATTAATAAAGCCTTTGGATCTGGATTTTCATCTATAAGATCCTTAACTGGAGTATCACCTACTTTATCTCTATAATCCTCTCCGCCTATTTGTACTTTAGGAGGTACGAAAGACATAGCTGGCTCTCCAAGACCTTTTCTTAAAGTTTTAATTTTATTTTCTCTATCTTCAGCTACCATAAATGCTTTTCTTACCTTAGCATTACTAAATAACTTATCTTTATGGTTGAAGAAAGTATAAGTAGTAGAACCATCATATCCTTTTTTAGACTCATACTCACCAGTTTTATCAAACTTTTCTATCCATTCTGGTTTAGAAACTCCTGCCATATCTAATGAACCATTAAGTAATTCATTCATTTGAGCAGATTCTTCTTTTATAATTTTCATTGTAGCTTTTTCAAGTTTTACATTTTCAGCATCCCAGTATTCTGGATTTTTAGTAAATTCAATCTTATTGTTGTGTACCCATTCAGAGATTATGAATGGTCCACTATATACCATTGTATTTGCTTCAGAACCATATTTATCGCCATGTTCTTTTATTATATCTTCTCTTTGTGGTTGCATTACTTTAAAGTATGTTAAATCTAAGAAGTATGGACATGGTGAATTTAATGTAAATTCAATTGTTTTATCATCTACAGCCTTAATACCTAAATCTTCCGCTTTAGCTTTACCTGAGTTAAATTCTGAAGCATTTTTGATTGGGTATAATAAGAATGCATATGGTGATGCAGTATTTTGATCTAAAGTTCTAGTGATACCATAAACGAAGTCTTGTGCAGTAATTGCTTTTCCATCACTCCATTTAGCATCTCTTAATTTAAATGTCCAAACTGATTTATCATCGTTAGGTGTCCAACTTTCAGCTATACCTTCTATGATTTTATCTTTTCCAGTTTCATCTTGAATAATTCTTGTTAAAGCCTCTTGGCTGTTTGCAAGAACTTGTGATGAATACAAATCACTTGATTTTGATTGGTCAATTGTCTTTGGTTCAGCCCTCAATAATAAGTTAAGATACTGTTCTTTATCCATATCTCCAGAAGCAGCAGTCTCTTCACCTTTGCCCTCATCTTTTTTGTCATCTTTACCACAACCTACTAAAGCAACAGAAGTTACCATAGATACAGCTAGTAAAGCAGCTAATATTTTTTTGCTTTTCATGAATAATCCCCCTTCATTAATCATCAATATAATAGATATAATGTCATATCCATCTGATTTAAATTTATTATATATTAACACTTTCACTATTGCAATACCTATTATCTGAATATTTATAAGATTACCTCAATTCGACTTATTATCCTATGTAATTACAAATATCTTACGAAATATTAATACAATATCTAATTTTGATTGATAATATCATTTTTTTTTAAATTAAAATTTATTCCTTTATTTATTTTACTTTTTTTAGTCTGTTTATTTTTCTTTTTTCTACTTATTTCTTTGTTAATCGAGTTCTATTTGCCTATAAATTCGAAATTTGTAATACGAATTTTATCATTTAATCCCTATATACATTATATATATCATAGTATTTTAAATAATATTGACTTCTTTACCCTAACTTTGTATCGCATTAATTTAAAATTTTTCTTATAATCCCACTTTTATAAGCACAAAGCATAAAAAAGTGAAGCATTCATTTCTTGCTTCACTTTTTGGCATTTCATTATAATACTATTTTCTTCCAGTAGTATAAGTATATTTTAAGTCAATTGTTCCGAATAACGGAGCAGTGTAGTTTTTAACATACTTTCTTACAAAAGTATTTTTGAATCTCCAAGCTTCTGGACTTACAACACCATCTTCATATAATAGTATTCTTTCAGCTTCTTTGAAAAGTTCAGCTCTTTCATTTGGATCATCACTTTTTCCTGCTTTAGTTATAAGTTCATCATACTTAGGATTTGACCAGCCTGTTGGTACAACTCCAGCTGTCGATGTCCATAAATCTAAATATGTGTTAGGGTCATTATAGTCTCCAGTCCATGCCATACCTGCAACTTGATAATCAAAATTATCAGTTCTTTCTTGGAATTGTGCCCACTCAACAAAATCAACTTTAACATTAATTCCAAGTTTTTTTGTATAAACTTGTTGTTGGAATTCGGCGTACTCTTTAGCTACTGCATCAGTACCTGATTGTAAGTAACTAATAGTTATTTTAGATGGATCTTCTCCAAGCCCTAGTTCCTTCATACCTTCTATTAATAATGCTTTTGGATCTGTGTTTTCATCCATTAATTTTTGAACTGGTAATTCATTTACTTTTGTTCTATATTCTTCTCCACCTATTTGTACAGACTTTGGTACAAATCCTAGAGCAGGTTCGCCAAGACCTTTTCTTAAAGTCTTGATTTTATTTTCTCTATCTTCTGCTACTATAAATGCTTTTCTTACCTTAGCATTACTGAATAATTTATCTTTAAGGTTAAAGAAAGTATATGTAGTCGAACCATCATATCCTTTTTTAGATTCATATTCACCAGTAGAATCAAATTTTTCTATCCATTCTGGTTTAACTACTGTAGCCATATCTAATGAACCATTAAGTAACTCATTCATTCTTGCAGACTCTTCTTTTATTATTTTCATTGTAACTTTATCAAGTTTTACATTTTCAGCATCCCAATATTCAGGATTCTTAACAAATTCTACTTTATTATTATGTACCCATTCAGATATCATAAACGGTCCACAATATACCATGCTATTAGCTTCTGAACCATATTTATCACCGTGTTCTTTTACTATATCTTCTCTTTGTGGTTGCATTACTTTAAAGTATGTTAAGTCAAGGAAGTATGCACATGGTGATGCTAATGTAAACTCAACAGTTTTTTCATCTATAGCTTTAACACCTAAGTCTTCAGCCTTAGCTTTACCAGAGTTAAATTCTACAGCGTTAGCTATAGGATATAATAGGAAGGCATATGGTGATGCAGTATTTTGATCTAGAGTTCTAGTAATTCCATATACAAACTGCTCTGCAGTAACTGGTTTACCATCACTCCATTTAGCATCTCTTAATTTAAATGTCCAAGTTAATTTATCATCTGAAGTTTCCCAGCTTTCAGCTATACCCTTTTCAATTTTATCTTTGCCATTTTCATCTTGTACAATTCTTGTTAATGATTCTTGACAGTTTGCAAGAATTTGTGAAGAATATGAATCACTTGATTTAGATTGATCAATTGTTTTTGGTTCAGATTGTAAAAGCATATTTAAATATTGTTCAGCATCTGCTTCTCCATTAGTAGCAGTTTCTGCACCCTTTTCTTCACCTTTACCACACCCAACTAATGCCACTGATGTTATCATAGATAATGCTAATAATGATGCTAGTATTTTTTTACTCTTCATAAGTAATCCCCCTTAAAATAATTTGCTTTAGTTCAAAAATTAAAAATTTTCTTTCTAACCTCGGCTCATCTTTGCGTTATTCCTTGTGCATATTTCTACACATTTCCTCATAACTTTTATTTATATTTATAGTACACTCTTTTTACGACAATGTCAATGTTGACCACCTCCACTTAAGACATTGCAATTTTAATTTTATTCAATTATACGAATTATTACCTTTATTTTTTACGTAAAATTCCCTATATTTCAACAAAGTATTATGAATTCACGAATGATAATTGATTCTATTACCATTGGTACACCTCAACTTCAAGGTTTTATATTTTCTTTTGTCGTAATTTGTAGTTTTTTTCATAAATTAATCATTAAAAGAAGATATATGAATTGCTTTTTTTAGCAAAATTCTTTTTTCTGTATTTTCTTTAAATAACACTCAATTAAATTCAATATGTTCTTTACTACTAAACACCCATATATCACTCCTTTTATAATATTATTAAAAGATATATGAATTTATATACCTGGTAATAAAACTCAATAATTGAATAAAGTTTATATTCATCGGATAAAGTCTTTGTTGGAAATTACAATGATTAAAAATAGAATTTTACTAAGCTTTTAAATAAAAAAATGGGGCTGTATCAAAATTAAATA